>JAJRSW010000022.1 GCA_024278595.1 Fidelibacterota bacterium
AAATGAACGAACTTCACACAATCCTTTGGCCGCCAGGACCTGGGTGATTGCTGCAGTTAATGTGGTTTTACCATGATCAACGTGACCGATCGTTCCGACGTTCACGTGAGGCTTGGTACGTTCAAATTTTTGTTTTGCCATACTTCAACTCCTCTGTATCGCTTACCTGTTATCAAAATTATATGGGGAACTGGGCTCGAGAGCGGATTTGAACCGCTGACCCCCTCCTTACCAAGGAGGTGCTCTACCAACTGAGCTACCCGAGCAATTGACATAAAAAAAGCCCTGGTCTTTCGGGCAATTCACTGTCAAGTCGAGCGGGTGATGAGGATCGAACTCACATAACCAGCTTGGAAGGCTGGTGTTCTACCATTGAACTACACCCACTGGGTCCAGACAGCAATTTCTTGAATTGCCTCCCCATAGTTATAAAAAAGCGTGGGCCGAGATGGATTTGAACCACCGTACTCGATTGAGAGCAGATTTACAGTCTGCCGCCTTTAACCACTCGGCCATCGACCCGAAAATATTAATGGCATGCCAAACCTGTATTTAACCACTACAGAATTGCCACGGCATTAGTGCTCGAGCCAAGGAAGGGACTCGAACCCCCGACCGGCGGTTTACAAAACCGCTGCTCTACCAACTGAGCTACCTTGGCCGTTTTATCGAAAAGCCGAAGAATATATATGCTATTTACCTCGGGGCAAGGACTATTGGGGAAGTATTTTTAAGATATTTTTATCCTCTTCCATGAATGAATTTATGGGTTTCTCTTCCCCGACATTAGAAACCATAGCCGCCCACGGATTCATCCGTGGGGATTCATGGGCTTCTTAACCAGCTTTCCATTTGGTACCATCAGGTGTATCGATCAACTCTATCCCCAAGGCTGCCAGCTCATCGCGAATCGTATCACCGGCGGCAAAATCCTTATTGGCTCGCGCAGCCTTCCTTTGAGCAATTTTTTCCTCAATAAAAGCTTCATCCACTTGATGATCCAAACCGCTATCCATATCCAGAACACCCAGAACATGATCAAACCGTTCTATTGTAATGATGATCGACTTTGCGCCTTCAACACTTAGTTCGCCTTGATCCATTGACCGGTTACCCCATCGCACCAATTCAAAAATTGCAGCTAGACCCCCGGAGATATTCAAATCATCATCCATCGCTACAGTGAACTGATCCCTTGCAATACGAATTCTATCACTGGCATCATCAGATCCATTCCCCACATATTTGGTCAACTTATTCCTAAATTCACGTAAGCGATTAACTGCTTTTTGGGACTCCTCAAGCCGTCCAACCGAGAAATTTAATTTTTGCCGATAGTGAGTGGTGATCAGCATCCAGCGGATGGCCTCTGCCGGATAGCCCTGTTCCAGCAGATCCCGCAGGGTATAGAAATTATTGAGGGATTTGGACATCTTTTTATTGTCCACCAGTAAATACTCTGAATGCAGCCAATAGTTGACAAACTCCTCCCCGGTGGCACAGACACTCTGGGCCAGCTCATTTTCATGATGGGGAAAAATATTATCCACCCCCCCGCAATGAATATCAAAATGCTTCCCCAACAGTTCGGTGGACATCACAGAACATTCGATATGCCAGCCTGGTCGACCTTTGCCCCAGGGTGATTCCCAGTGAACATCGCCGTCCTCGGCTTTGTAGCCTTTCCAGAGGGCAAAATCGCGGGCACCTTCCTTTTCATAGGAATCCTCAGTAACCCGCTCTCCACTAACCATCTCATCTGGATTAAGGTGGGCCAGTTTCCCATATTGACCATATTTCGCAATATTGAAATAGACACTGCCATCTTCTGTTTGATAAGCATAGCCCTGATCCTGAAGATTCTGCACCATTTGGATCATTTCAGCAACAAATCTGGTCGCTTCCGGATATAAATGGGCCGGTTGAATATTCAGAGTTTTTAGATCGGCATGAAACGCCGCCTTGAATTCGTCAGTTAGCTCAGTAAGTGAGATTCCCCGTTCGCGACTCCGGCGAATGGTATTATCATCTACATCAGTCAGATTCATGGCCTGAACGACCTCATAGCCTCGAAACTCAAGATACCGCCGCAGCAGGTCTTCGAACATAAAGGTTCGGTAATTACCAATATGGGCGAAATCATAGACAGTCGGTCCACAGGTATACATCCTGACCTTGTTTTGGTCGATGACCTTGAATGCTTCTTTCCTCCGGCTGATGGTATTATAGAATTGAATACTCATTTAACTACCTTTTGTCTAATCAATGTCACTGAAAAAATACCCTCCATACCATAGTATGGGGAACAATTCCGTAATACATTTCAAGTTTCAAGTTTCAAGTTTCAAGTTTCAAGTTTCAAGTTTCAAGTTTCAAGTTTCAAGTTTCAAGTTTCAAGTTTCAAGTTTCAAGTTTCAAGTTTCATAATATCCATGTTTCAACTGTGGTTAAAGAATACTCGACCAGCCAGCTTAGCTATATTTTTTTAAACTTTGTTTGAGGATCTCATCAATTAATTCGGGAAAACTCAGTCCATGAGCCTCAGCTCCCATTGGTAACAGTGAGGTCTCTGTCATACCCGGTAAGGTGTTGATCTCCAGACACCAGGGATGCCCGTCTGGATCGAGTCGAAAATCTACCCGCCCATAAACCTGAACACCGACTGCCTGCATGGCCTGGATGGCCAGAGTCTGGATCTGTTCTGTCAATGTCTCGTCCAATTGAGCCGGACACTCATATCGGCTCATGCCCTTGGTATATTTTGATTCATAATCGTAGAGATCATGCCCGGGAAATATCTCTACGACCGGAAACACTTGATCGCCCAGGACACCAACAGTCAATTCACGTCCCGGAATAAACTTTTCGAAGATCAGACGACTGAAAGGACCCGAAACCTGGCGAGCATTGACCAGGTCCGCAGTAGTTTCACAAACTGAAAGGCCAATGGTCGACCCTTCATTATCCGGTTTGATCACATAGGGAAACTCAAGCTGTGTCTGTGGAAGATCGCCGCCTGGATCATGTAGTAAGAGCTCCCAGTCGGCAGTGGGAACACCGTGTGTTGTAAAAAGTCGTTTGGAAGCATCTTTTGAGAAAGCCCGCATGCTGTCTGCGGCACTGGCCCCGGAGTAGGGAATTTGGTGTGCATCAAGCATGGATTGGAGCAATCCATCTTCTCCTGCCCGACCATGAAAACCCAATAGAATTATATCAAATGAATCGTCCCAGGCAGCCACCACATCCAGCTCACTATCAAGATTCACGTGAGTGTAGGTGTAAGCTAATTCCTGCAGTGCCCGTTCCATGGCAGCCGTGGAATTAAGTGAAACTTCCCGCTCATGTGAACTTCCGCCACCCGCTAATAATATTTTCATACTGATCCCTGACTATCCCATCAACTCGCTAATCATGCACAATTACAAGATTCCTCTTCATCCTCAGATGACCCTAGACCTTTATAAAGGTTTTCCAACATTCCCCGTGGGCCAATTCTGAACAGAGATCCTAAAAATAGGATCATGAGCAAACCACCTGCTAAAAGATTGATCCAGGAATGCTCCTCCAACACTTCAACACTGACTATCATGGTGGCAGAATCCCCCAATAGTAAATTGACAACCAAGCCTACAAGTATGGTCAATCCGATGATCACCAGCGGAAAGATAGCAGCTATGCGACTGCCATGAAGATTTTTTATCACGCCCAGGGTTGTAATATTGGTGGCTGGCCCCGTGATCAAGAATGCCAAAACAGCTCCGGCAGATACACCGTTCATTAACATCACAGCCGCTATAGGGGTTGCTCCCGTGGCACAAACATAGAGTGGCATCCCAACCAGAGCCATAACCATAATATCCAGACCTGCCGGCATGATACTCCAGTCCAATTTGGAGAGGAAAGGATCTGTGATCGCGGCTATGATCAGACCCAGGAGTACCCAGGGACCCAAATGATCGATCAGTTCATGATTCAGGGTGGACCAGAACCGGCTCCAGGGCTTCACAGTGGGGTTCAGTTGTTCTACTTCTACCGCAGGTAGTTCTGGTGATTTCTGAACCGGTACCAGAATATCCATTATATAGCCCGTAAACCAGGCAATCAAGGCTGCCGCCACCAGTCGAACAAGGGTCATTTTCCAGCCCAATAGCGGGACAGAGATCAGCAGTGCGTCGATCCCCAGTTCTGGAGTGGCAACTAAAAAAGCCATCCCGGCACCGACTGACACACCGCGCCGAACCAGGCTATGGTACAGCGGCACAACACCACACGAACAGATGGGTAGCGGCAGTCCGAAAAGCATCCCCTTTCCCACTCTCACAGCGCGGTTCTTCGAGTGCAGCCAGTTGATTCCGGTTTCAGGAATAAAGTTTTGGATACTGGCTGCAATCATAAATCCCAGCAGCAGCGCCGGTGCACTTTTTAAAAACAATGTCAGAGTAAGTTGAGTTGTGGATCCGATGGAATGAACATCTGGAAGTCCGTGTCCCAAAGGAAGAAAATAGAGCAAACTCACCCCCATCAGTGCTCCTAGGGCAGCGGGGTAAGCCTTTCTGGAATGTGCTTGCGCCTGCTCGGGTTCAGACTCACAGTGGGTTTTCTGGTGGAGGTGACGATGGAACAATACATGCAGGAGCGAACCGGTAACCAGAGCTTGAAAATAGGTAATGGCTGATGAGTGAACCAGCGAGATCTCCATACCACCCAGACTGAAACCGGCAATGGTACTGAGGCTCATCAGGATCAGCACGCTGAGAATGACCTTGATACCGCTATATGGTTTTAAGGCCCACCAAATCAATAAACCGACTGGTAAACGGTGCAGGATAACAGCGAAAGCCAATGCTCGACCGGCTCCGTGTTCTGTCGATGCCTGTGAAAGAGCCATGCCATCCAGCAGGGTGTGCATGAGAATACCGCTCAGGGCCAGCACAAGGACACTGCTGTGGGTCGCTCGCTCATAAATATGAAAAGCACGTTCTGCAAGATAGGGCAATAGCGCTCCCAGCAGCACCATAACCAGAGCCATCCCACCAATTTCAATCACAGCCTCCGGCAGCAGATGGGTCACTGCAATTCCCCCGATTGACACGAGAATAAACCCATCCAGAAAGCGATTTACACCTGGTTGTTGCTCAAATATCCTGGCCAGTAGTGGACCAATCAGCAGGGCGGCAACGGAAATTACCAGGAAGGTCATTTACTGGTGACTTTGGCCGATTCGTTCTGATAATAACCAATGTACCAGACTAATCCCGCGGCCAGCAGCATGGTGAAACTTAACAATTGACCCATGCTAAAAATCCAGAGGATAAACCCAAGATGAGCATCTGGTTGTCTGAAAAACTCAATAAAGAATCTTACGAAGCCATAGGCGAAGATATACAACCCTGAGATAAAACCCGGGAAGCGTGATTTTTTTCTGAAGAACCACACGAAGGCAAATACCACCAG
>JAJRSW010000023.1 GCA_024278595.1 Fidelibacterota bacterium
AAACATAGAATATACTCTACGTATAATAAATACTATTACTTATGACAAATACGCCTAAACCTATAAATAACAACACTCTGCGTCATTTCGACAGGCGGTTCCTGAGCTCAGTCGAAGGGCTCAATGCAACGCTCTGCGCGCTCTGCGAGAGAGACTTTCTGCGGGGGCGTCAAAGTTAATTGTGAAAATCTTACTCGTACTTGCCGGACAAACTCCAGATCCTCAACTCTTCAGTGACGAAGTCGCTGAGGCTGATCTATCTGTCGCTGTAGATGGTGGGTCCAAGGTCTTTCGCAAGTATGATCAACAGCCTGATCTCCTGATCGGTGACCTTGACTCCAGTGAATTTCCTTTTGGTGCTAAAATCCGTGTCGTTCATCATAATGAACAAAACAGTACCGATCTCCAAAAAACTTTCGCCTATCTTTTCCAGGCCCATTCACCCACCCAAATGGTCCTCCTGGGAGCCACTGGGAAGCGAACAGACCATCTGATCAATAATCTATGTATTTGCGCCGCGATTGATCCGAAATGTCAGATCACTCTTAAAAATGATCAGGATCTGGGAAATGAATTCACCCTTGAACGACTCATGCGGATCACACCCGAAACTGATACTGACTTCGGGGTCAAGGTAGGTGATATTTTAAGTATATTTGCCGTATCCAGCTATGCAGGGCTCACATCATCCGGTCTTAAATGGGAGATCAATAACGCCAGCTCCAAAGTAGGGTATTTTAGCCAGAGTAATATAGCAATAAGTGACGGTCTGCGTATATCAGTGGCAACAGGGTGTGTGTATCTAGCTGTATACCAGTAATATACAAGTATCACTTATGACACTGCATCCACTTGATTATTCTATCCTTCTGGTCTACTTTTTAGCCGTCCTACTGGTCGGTTATCGAAATAAGCTGTCAAGCAGCACCTCAGATTACCTGCTTATGGGCCGAAAATTGTCATTACCGGCCTTTGTCATGACCCTGGTTTCCACCTGGTATGGCGGGATCCTGGGTGTCAGTGAATTCAGTACGAGTTATGGTCTTTCAAATTGGATCATATTTGGTCTGCCCTACTATATCTTCGGAATTGCATTTGCTCTTTTGGTAGCCAAGCGTGCCCGGTCCTTGAAGGTGAGTTCCCTGCCTGAGATCATCGTTAACGATTATGGCCGCCAGGCTGGTCGTTTAGCCTCCATCTGGGTGCTGCTGCTGGCCAGTCCAGCACCCTATGTTCTTACCCTGGGTCTACTACTAAACTTTTTTCTGGGAATATCGCTTACGCTCAGCATTATCAGTGGTACACTATTTTCTTTGATCTATATCTTTCGGGGCGGTTTCACAGCGGTTGTAAATACCGACAAGATCCAATTCTTCCTGATGTTTCTGGGCTTTTTTATCATTCTTTTAGTTCTGGCAATTCAATATAAAACGCCATTGGAATTGTGGACCAGTCTGCCGGATTCCCATCGCTCCTTCACGGGCGGCAATAGTATTTCATACATTCTGGTCTGGTTTTTTATCGGGTCCTGGACCTTGGTCGACCCCGGTTTTCACCAACGTGTTTATGCCACAACAACCCCCAGGGTTGCACAGCGCGGCATTCTCTGGGCCGTGTTCTTCTGGTTTATTTTTGATCTCATGACCACCTTCACAGGTCTCTACGCCTTTTCATATCTACCGCAGACGACACTTCCTTCACAGGCTTTTCTTTATCTGGGCCAATCCATACTGCCCATTGGTTTACAGGGGCTCTTTTTCATTGGTATTCTGGCGACGGTGATGTCTACCCTGGATAGCAATACCCTCATATCAGGTATAACTCTTGGGAAGGATATCCTGGGGACTTTTAACAGATTCAAGCATTACTCAACCGCAAGTCTCATTAAACTCGCAATGATCATTATCCTGATTCCAGGGGTTATTCTGGCAATTCGACTCCCTTCGGTCATTGATCTCTGGTATACCTTTGGGACGATTGCCATACCTGCTCTATTGCTACCCACACTGTTCAGTATATTTAAACGACCCATGTCCAAACTCGCAGCAATCCTCAATCTTAGCATTCCACCCCTGGTCTCCACCCTGTGGTTCTTTTTAGGAAAATCAGGTGACACGAGTTATTTTTGGGGGTTGGAGCCATTCTATCCCGGTCTCTTTTGCAGTCTGTTGATACTGATCTTGTTTAATCGTTCAAACACGGAGCAACTACATGCTGACCGATCTAAAAAATAAAACTGTTCTGATCACTGGTGCCAGCGCTGGTATTGGTCAGGCATGCGCCCAGGCTTTCGCTGCTGAAGGTGCCAATCTGGTTCTCACTGCACGGCGATTTGAACGGCTTCAGCAACTTACCGAGACCTTAACCAAACAATATTCTGTTGCTGTGTTGCCAATTGCCCTGGATGTGCGTAACTCAGACGATGTCGTACAGTTCATTTCTGACTTACCTACCCGATTCGCGAATATTGATATTCTGGTAAATAATGCCGGTCTGGTGATCGGCATTGAAAAAGCCCATGAAATCCCGGTTGAAGATGTTGACACCATGCTTGATACCAATATTAAGGGGGTGCTTAATTTGATCAGGAACGTGGTCCCCCTCATGGTTACGGTCAATCGGGGCCATGTGATCAATATTTCTTCTATTGCCGGACATGAGGCCTACCCCGGCGGTAGTGTCTACTGTGCCAGCAAACATGCTGTTGATGCACTTACCAAAAGCTTGCGGATGGATGTCGTTGAAACCGACCTGCGGGTGACAGCCATCTCCCCCGGTCTGGTGGATACCGAATTCAGTCTGGTCAGGTTCAAGGGGGATCAAACCAAAGCAGCCAGTGTTTATACCGGTCTGGAAGCGTTGGTAGCTGAGGATATTGCTGAGGCTGTTTTGTTTGCCGCCACGCGTCCCAGCCACGTCCAGATTGCAGATATGATCATCTTCCCCACTCACCAGGGCTCAGCGACTACCGTACACCGGGCATTCCAGGAATAAGCTATTGAGCCAGGAAACTCACATATTATGGTAAGTATTCAAATCAAAGGATCCAGGTCACATCAATTGCCGTCTGTGTTCGAGCTCATTTTAATTCATAATTCAGGTTTTATTTTTTTAAGCATAATTACTAACACCCTCCAAAGGAGGAAATCATGGACCCAAACAAATTGATCAAATTCTTTACCGTATGTACCCTCATGCTTCTCTTCGTATTCATTGGATGTGAGTCAGTGAGTGAGGAAGATCAACAGACCGCCATTGCCCTTGTCGATTCAGCGAATACATCTGTAGAATCAATTTTCTCCAGCATGCTGGCCTTAAATCCCGATTCGGTTCAAAATATCTTAGAGCCCCTGGACTTTAGTACGGGCTATGGTCTCTATTTAGAGGCTCATAATCTGGACTCGGAGAATGATGCCGCAAATTATGGTCTGGCAATGATGAGTTTATTCATCATCTCCCAGGATCAACAGTTTCAGAATCTTTTGGAACCCTATTATGAGATCCAAGAACCATTTACAACTGGATCATCTCCTGCAAAGACCATCGGATACGGGTTTGGGCTGCCACTCTCAAGCGCCCGATTACATAATATGGTCAAACTCTTCATCGAATTACCGGTCTCCATGAGTAAAACAAAATACGCTGATCTCCAGTCTGTTAATGACCTGCAGGCTCAGGTCAAGAATGACTTGCTGCCCCTTACTGATGAAGCGCTTACTGCCCTGGATTATATTTCCGACTCCAGTTATGTTTTCGAATTAAGCAGCAGCATCCAATTTGGTCCGGCGGATGCTATTGCTTTGGAAATGAGTTTAACAGCGCTGCGGGGAATATTTAATATGGTGATCGCCTACAACCTTGATCTTGGCGCTTCTGACTCAGCGGGAATCGTAGCAGGCATGAATCCAGGTGGTAGTTTTGCTACGCTGACCAGTGGGGGCGCCGCCGATCTCGAAACAGCCCTTGCTTCCGCTAATGCGGCACTTGATAAAGCTCTAGGGGCTATTAATCAGATCGAGTCTACCGGACCATATTCTGGTTCTCTAATTCAGGTATCTGCCAATGATTACCCAGCATTTCGGGACGGGGTTGCCCTGGTGCAGACCATTCTGGAAGGGGCAGCAGTCATGCAACTCAAAACACGTGATCTCAGTGCTGCAGAACAGCTAGAGCACAGCATCAATGTAGCTATCTCCCAGTTTTATGAAAACCCGGTTCTGGATTTTAAAACATTACTACCTGGCTATACCATGGCGAGTATGGTGTGGCACGACTACCAGAGTGTTACGCTTACCGACCATATTCATGCTGAAGACGCTGAAATTACGATCAGCGGGTTTGACAATACACCCATTGCCCTGACCTTTAATTATGATGTCAGCAATATTGAGCAGCCGATCACTGCCTATATCAGCTTAAGTGGAGTCTATTTTGACCTCCTGAATAATACTTTGGATCTTCCCCCGGCTGTTTATGCACTCTATGCCGAATTCGAGGGTCTCATTGCTGAGTATTCAGCTGAACTATACCATTATCCATCGATCTACTTTTTCTGGGAGGGTGTTATGACCACGGGTAGTAGTTTGGTACTTGACGGTGATGTAGATATTGCGTATGAAGAAATAATCGCCACCTACTTTGTGCCAGACCCACAGTGGACAGCGACAAGTTACTCATCCTGGGTCAGTGGTTGGCCAGATCCCACCCTCCAAGGAATTTTCCCGGATATGAATGCCCAGGGCCTGGTTGATTTTCTGGGCTATAATGAGGACAACTGGAACAATTGATCAGCTAATCCCGCATATTTGCGAATATTTAAAAAAAGAGCGACGGTCATTACTGATCGTCGCTCTTTTTAATTACACTTTGGCAGATCGGATTACCGACCGATTCCGGAAACCCTTAGGCAGGTTAAATCTGTCGCCATCAAGTTGTTTGTGATGGCGACAGGTCTACTCGACATTATTCGGTGGGCCTGGGATCGGCTATGAGATCCTCATATTCTTTTTTAAAGCGATTCAAGCCCGATTTTGAATATTCAAAAACTTTTGTACGATCCGTAACTCCTACCAATAAACTGCTAGCCTGCTCATCCTTCAAATGAAACACCAGGTCGATAGACTGACCTGACTCCAATTTGATCTGGATGGATTGATAGAAAGGATTCTCGTCTGTGATGGTCTCTCTAAAATTATTGGCCCGTAGATTTTCAAGCGCTTTTAGCATATTGGTGACCTTATCCAGATCAACCGGTTTACCATCAAAAGTCCACACCGGACCTTCACGTTGTAACAGATAGTTTAGCTCACCCTCAAAAGTTACCTGGGTGATCTGATTGACATCCAGGTCGGTCATGGTCCTGTCCCAGAAACGGCTGGCTTCCATGGTGCGGTATGAGCCTAAATTAGACTTTACGGCATACACCTCATTTTCACCGGCTGCCCTCACAAAGTTTTCCTGATAGTTGGCACCTTGCTTACCCAGGATCAAGTCCAGTAGAATCGAGCCATTATCGCCCTTGAGAATTAGATGAGTGCTCTGCTCATCAACCTCATACTTGCTCTGTTTCTCAGGATTCCTTGTAATCATCCGATCAAGCTCTAAAGCCGTGATCTGATCGAGAAAGCTATTCATCCGCATGGTATCAACAGGATAATTATCCAACTTCCAAGCTACACCGGTTCGGACAAATTCCAGCTTACCTGTAGGCGTGCTGACAGCGATGGCTGTAAGCTTGGCCTCATCGATGACAAACTTATCCGGATCAATGCTCCTGGTATCAACTGCTCCCGTCTGGGTCAGGTAGTAGGCCAAGGCCAGTACCACAAATATCCCCGCCGCCAGGGTTGTTTGATTTATCTTCATATCAGCCTCCTGCCAATGTCTTAGACTTATTCCGAATAAACCAGCGGATGAAACCCATAAGCGTGATCAGCATGGGCGCCAGGAGAATGTCGATCCACTTTAAGGTCTGACGTTTTCCGCTAGTCATCTCCTCAAGCTGCGAGGGTTGAATATTCTTGGAGCGAATTGAGATCAACCCATGCTGGTCATGGAGCCAGTCAACGGCATTCAGAAAAAATGTCAGACTGGCCGGAACCATGAACTGCTGGTTGGTAAATGTGGCATTGCCCACCGTCACCAGAGCAGTAGGCGTAACTGAATTTACCAGATGGGGTTCAGGATAGCTGATGGTATCGGGACGTGCGTCGCCAAACCATGAGTCATATTCACCCTCAATAACAGCCGAGATGATCTTTGCTCCTTCACGATACAGATAGTCTGGAACCTGTTGGGCGGCAGAGATATTTATGGACCTGGTTCGTGGATCCGGCATAGCATAGCCGGTCATATCTGAGGTCTGCATCAAAGCTGAAAATTTGATCTGCGAGGTATCCCCGGTAGACATCAGTTCATTCACAAAGAAAAACCCCAATTCATTAAGTCGGTTAACGATTGGATGCTCCTGATCCAGATTTGAAATACGGGGCGCAAAGGGATAATCTACGGCAACTGGAATTTGGAGGAAACCCAGATTCTGCATAGCCTGAACCTGATAACAGTTCTTATCCAGGAGTAACTGGCGGCCATACCTGACACCAAAATGTTCAAGAAAACTAAAAATATTGCTGGAGTTTTCCTGGACCGGCATGAATTGGTTCTGCATATCAATGATCTTGGTATTCAGAAATACTCCCAATCGTCCACCTCGCAACAGATACTGATCGAGCTTATACAGATCTTGAGTATTGAATGACTCAGTTGCACCAGCCAGAATGACGGTGTTGATATCCAGCGGGATCAATTCTTCCGAGCTCAGGGCAATTTCAACCAATTCATAGTTCTTTTGGATCTCACCCATGGACCGCGCAACCCCTTCATCACCTAATCCCGCTTCACCGTGTCCAGTTAACCAGCCTACTTTTGGCAGACTACCCTGGCTGAGCTTTTTGATGGCGCCAGTCATATCATATTCCAGTTGTTCGATCTGTTGGGCAAAAGGAATGACCTCTTTCTGGTCGCCATAAAGGAATACGATCCCTAGATAGATGCGCTGAACCTTTATCTCATCGCTCTCAGTGATGTTAGCCTGGACAGGTTGAATTCCATAGCTCATGGCTTCCTGCTCCAGTGCCTGGTCCTCACCAGTAATGGCAATAAATTCATATTCAAGACTTGATCCGGCATAGGCCCGATATTCATTCAACATATCAAGTACATATTGTTTGACGGAGATCAGTTGTCGTGGAAAATTTTCAGAATAGAAGACTTTCACCGTAATGGGTTCATCAATGTCCGCAAGGATGTTACGGGTCACATCACTGATGGAGTAGCGTTCATTCTCTGTGAGATCAAAGCGGATAAATATATTTTGGGCAAAGAGATTGAGTATAAAAACAACCCCAACAACTACCAGCGTGAAGGTCCAGGTATTTTTTGAATTCATCATGATCTCCCCTATCTGTACTTACGGCTGGACAGCGCTGTACTGCTGACAAATAGAGCCACAAAGATCATTGAAATGAAATACAGTAGATCTCTGGTATCCAGAACACCGCGGAAAAAGTTTTGATAATGGAAACGCACACTCAGATGCTCGAACAGGGTAGCAATCATACCAGATCCATTTGCCATCCCATTCATCAGGAAAAATACGGCAATGCTGACGATTCCCATGATGTAAGCGATGATCTGATTTCTGGTAAAGCTGCTGGCGGCCAGGCCAATGGCCAGATAAGTGGCACCCAGCAGGAAGAACCCGATGTAGCTTGATATCACGATCCCGGTATCCAGATCTCCCACAAAAGAGATCGAAATGGGGGCAACGAGAGTCCCTGCCAAAATGATGGCAAAGATGACCAGCGTGGATAGATATTTACCCATGATAATCTGCATATCAGTTATGGGCATGGTCACCAGCAGTTCCAGTGTGTCCTTATGTTTCTCTTCAGCAATGAGACGCATGGATATCGCTGGCGCGATAAACAACAGGACAATGGCCCCATAATCAAAGATGCCGCGAATATCAGCAATATTTATGGCGAAGAAAGGGTAATCTCCATAGTCAAAGAACAACCAGTTGGTGATTACCAGGAAAGAAGAAATGACGATGAAGGCGATGGGTGAATTAAAATAGGTCTTCATCTCTTTTCGATAGATGGCTAAAATTTCAGTCATGCTTATATCCTTAATTAGTCAATTTTCTAAACACATCTTCCAGGGTGAAGGCAGATGGTGAGGATTCAAGGATCTTCCATTTTTTGGAAATGGCAAGATCAAACAATTGTTCACGCATATCAACCCCTGACTCAACGTTCAATGAGGCTTGGAGGTCACCATTTTTCTGGAGGATCACATCGTCCAGATGAATGGCACTCATGGTTCCCAGAGATTCAATAAACTCAGATTTATCAGCGTGGCGCAGAACCATATCCAGGTGGGTTTGACCAGCAATACTGGCTTTTAACTCCTCAGCGGTTCCATAGGCGGCAATTTTACCCTGATCTATGATCAGCACGCGATCACTGGTTGCCTGGACTTCCTGCATAATATGGGTGGAAAAAATAACTGTCTTACTTTCCCCAAGTTCCCGGATCAGATTACGGATCTCGATGATCTGATTGGGATCCAGACCGGTAGTGGGCTCATCCAGCACCAGGATCTCAGGATCGTGGATAATAGCTTGAGCCAGCCCCACCCGTTGTCGAAATCCCTTTGACAGCTCATGAATGTCTTTATGAATGACCTGTCTGAGTCCACACACCTGGATGACTCGCTCCATAGCCTGAGTTCTTGTGGAGCCCTTAATCTTCCGGACATCTGCAATAAAATTCAAATAATCTCGAACCCCCATCTCTTCGTACAAGGGTGTGGATTCGGGTAGATATCCGATCTTTTGTCTAACCCCCATGGAATCAGCTACCACATCCAGTCCATCAACGGTAATGGAGCCGGATGTTGGTGGCATATAGCAGGTGATCATCTTCATGGTTGTAGTTTTACCAGCACCGTTTGGTCCCAGAAAACCGAGGATCTCACCCTGTTCTACGGTAAAGGAAACATCTTTGACTGCGTCAACTGTTCCGTATGTTTTAGTAACACCTCTAACATCTATCACGTGGTTACTCCCTGCTCATTGTCTATCTTTGTTTGGTTTACAATTTCAACCGTCCTAATTAATGCCGCTCCAGATTCGATCTCGTTACTTGATCCTTTGGCAAACTTGATCAGGTCGGCAGTTTCAAGAATCGCTCTGGTTTCAGAAACCAGTTGGGTGTCACATTCACCCATTGTTTCCATTTTCTCAATGAGTTCAGACGTGGTAAGCTCCAACGCATCAATGAGATAGCGGTTCTCATAATATTGTTTTAAAATATGGGTCAAGCTGGAATGATATGCTTTGAACTGCTCCAGATGCAGATATTTCGATCTTTTAAGGCGCTCCAGTTCTCTCAGAGCGATCTCATGCGCCTGTTCAGGTGGAACAATGATCCGCTCTGGCAGGCGCTGATTATTTTTCGTTTTAAAGCGTTTGATGAGGAAATAGCCCAGAT
Source organism: Fidelibacterota bacterium (assembly GCA_024278595.1). Lineage (GTDB taxonomy): Bacteria > Fidelibacterota > UBA8477 > UBA8477 > JABMPR01 > JABMPR01. Next base: position 9,555 of record JAJRSW010000023.1, read on the forward strand.
AGACCAGCACCCCAAAAGCCAGCACCCAGAGCAAAATAATAAGCTTAAAGGGCACCCTGATCTTATGTAAACCTTTTATATCCCTGAAGGTCGTGTCGCTGGCCGTTAGAATTGAATAGATCTGGAGCTCCGGCCCCTGCAATACTAGGCTGTCCACCCCTTGTGAGCCCTCGGTGTATACGACGAATGCAGGAAAGTGATAAAACCCAACTGAGTCATATACAGCAGTCTCGAATAACAGGTCAGTTCCGACATCAGCTGGGATCTGTTCCTGGTCCAGGATCTCAATACCGGACCCCTCCATATCGATCTCACCCAAACTCAGAGTCACATCAGGCGCATGATTGATAACCCAGCTAAAGCGAATAATATCCCCCAGGGATCCCCTGAGGCTATCGCTTATAAATTGAAATTCCAGAGCCCAGATCTGATTAGCCGATACTAATAAAAGCAGGATAATAGTTCTTATTCTCATCGCATTCTCGTAGCTCTTTTGCGGAAGAAGTTGATCAAGGAGTCCACATAAGGCACATCAGTGCGGATCGGTAAATAATCCAGACCGCTTGATTTAAAGAAGCTTTGCAAGTCTGCGAACCGACGTTGGTTGTGCTGATTGTAGGCTTTTCTCAGTGATGCCTTCGCTGTATTTACCAGAGCGGTTTGCCCCGTTTCCCCGTCATGCATCTGGACCAGACCCAGATTGGGAAGCTCAAGTTCCCAGGGGTCCTGTAAATGGAATGAAAGCATATCATGGCGACGACTG
>JAJRSW010000024.1 GCA_024278595.1 Fidelibacterota bacterium
AAAGTTTTAAAAAATATATGCTTAGCAAAAATTATCCCTCACAGATGCAAATAATTCTGTTTAAAATGACCTTGTTCATAACTTTAATAATCTTCGTGGCTTAGTGTGTTCGTGGCAATAATTCATGAATAATGCAGGCTAACTAACTTCCTTCAACTGTTTAAGAATTTTATCTGTGGCTCAATAAGTTCTTGGGTCAAAACCAAATTCACAACCTGGCTTTTACCCAGTTCTCCAAGCCATCGGTCAACACCAGCTCCTGGGCGGCAGCTCCCACCGGACTCAAAGCATAAGTCTTGCCATTGTAGGTCAGAGTGGCTTTGGAAAAATTCAGGGAAGCCTTTTTGCCCGTGGAAAGGGTGAGTTTATCGCGACCATGGTCTGCCAACAGATCTTTGACCAACTCGGGTGCCTCCAACACCATAAAACCATTATTGATGGCATTGCGCTTATAAGTTTCGCTGAAAGACCCAGCCATAACCAGTGAAATCCCGCGGTATTTCAAAGCTGTGGCAGCCTGCTCGCGCGAACTGCCCGTTCCAAAGTTAAAACCGCCCACCAAAAAGTCCCCTTGCTCCACCATATTAACGAAATCCGAATCATAGTTCTCCATGACCACACCTGCCTGCTGCTCTGGTGTAAAATCGTCGATATAGGTGTACTTACCGGGGAAAATTCCATCGGTATTCAAGTTGTCCTGATGACAGAAGAGAATATTACCCGTGAGCTCGGTAGGGAAACCGTCCAAAATGGAGACTGCTTTGGTTTCATCGGCCACCTTCGCATTGGCTTTGATCTGGCCCTGGGGATTCGCCTCATTATAATCATAGGGCGAAACAATATATCCAGCCACGGCCGATGCGGCCACTACTGCTGGAGAAGCCAGATAGGCTTGAGCGCTTTTAGCACCCATACGACCCTTAAAATTTCGATTCGTTGCAGATATCCCGACCTCATTTTCTTCCAGGAGTCCGACCCCCAGACCAATACAAGGACCACATCCCGGAGGAATGGCAATGGCGCCGGCATCCACTAAAGTTTGCCAGTCACCCCGGGCTTCGCTCTCGGCCTGAACCTCACTGGAGGCGGCCGCCACATAGAATTCAACACCCTCTGCTACCTTTTGGTCTTTAATAGTTTTAGCAGCTTCAGCCAGATCTTCCACCCGGCTGTTCACACAGGAAACCAGATAAGCCTTGTGGATCTTAAGCTGCTCCTGCTCCATGGTTTTGGCAGCAGTCATGGTCTTGACATTGTCCGGACCTGAGATGTAAGGCTCAACCGTAGCCAGATCAAGAGTCAGCTCTTTGGCATAGAAGGCCTCCGGATCTGCACAGGGAGCAGTTTGTTTGAGTTCAGAGAGACGAGCGAAGTTCATCCTGGGAGACGTTCCGTTCTCGCCATCTTCATCAGACGGGATACCGGATAGACCTCTTTTCTCAACCGTCAGGATGCGTGACTCAAGCCAACTGTAGGTAACTGTATCAATGGGGAAAACACCAGCCAGTGCACCCCACTCGGTGGTCATATTGGCAATGGTCAGGCGTTGATCAATACTCAAAGATGCCAGACCATCCCCGATGAATTCAAGTGCATGGTTCAAAACCTCATCATTATTGAACAGACCGGCCAGGGTGATGATCACATCTTTTCCAGTAACACCCGCTGGCAGTTTTCCAGTGAGTTCAACTCTGGCTACTGGTGGAACCTGCCACCAGGTGCGTCCTGTGGCCCAGATAGCGGCTGCATCCGTTCGCACGATGGGCGTTCCTAAAACGCCCAGACCACCATACATGTTGGAGTGACTGTCTGAAGCCACCATCAGGCTGCCGGGCCAGGCATACCCCTCTTCACACATGATCTGATGACCAATTCCCCGTCCGGCTGGATAAAAATCAACCCCCATCTCTTTGGCAAAAGCTTCAATGCCAGCATACTTTTTCAGGTTTACTGCGCTCTTGTCCTGAACATTATGATCCAGGGCATAAACCGGTTGGCGAGGATTGTAGACCTTGGTAGCGCCAATAGCCTTAAACTTATTCATGACCGCACCGGTATTGTCGTGGGTCATGACATGGGCTGGTGATATGGATAAAAAATCCCCGCTCTGGACGACCTGATCTTTTTCCAGGTCAACGGCATATTTCTGGGCGATCTTTTCAATTAAATTTTGTGACATTGTATCTTCCTTCTTTAAGGCAACCGCGAATTTCACTAACCTGAATAATTCATAGCCACGAAGTCACGAAGGCACAAAGTTTTAAAAAATATATGCTTAGCAAAAATCATCCCTCACAAATGCAAATAGTTCTGTTTAAAATGACCTTGTTCATAACTTTAATAATCTTCGTGGCTTAGTGTATTCGTGGCAATAATTCATGAATAATGCAGGCTAATTATTAATTGGGGTTTGTGGATAACCGAGACCCTGCTTTTCTATTTGATCTCGATTTTCACGGGCATGATCATCTGGATCTCGCCACCCTGGATGATCGGGATGATATCCAGCACCTTGATCGACTCCAAGATCTGTATGGAAGCCAGATCAATACTGGCATCTCCGCCTAACAATTTCTTAAAATCCGGTTTGGATCGATACTTTGGTAATTCCACGATCTCAACATCGCCAGTGATCCCGGCGGCATGCTTGGCCAACTCAATGGCATCATAGTAACCGCCGATCTCATCAATAAGTCCGTATTCCTTGGCATCTGTTCCTGTCCAAACCCGGCCCAGGGCTAAACTATCCAAATGATCCATATCATCCAGAGCATCCCGACCTTTGAGTACCCGTTCTTTGAATTTGATGTAGATATCATTAATGGAGGCCAGGATCAGTTCATTTTCCACCTCTGTGGCCAAGCGGCTGCCACTGCCAAAATCAGCATGATCACCCCTTTTGATACCTTCGGTATTTATCCCAAACCGCTTCTGTAGTTGCGAAAAGTTCAAGCGCATTCCGATCACACCAATGGAGCCGGTAATTGTGGAGGGGTAGGCAATAATACTGTCTGCCTGACAGGCGATATAATACCCGCCTGAAGCAGCCACATCAGACATGGATGCAATAAAGGGTTTAACATTGGCAGAGTCAGTTTCTGTAACCTGCAATACTTCACGCCACATGATATCTGAAGCCAACGCGGAACCACCCCCACTGTCTATACGCAGTACGATGGCTTTGATACTTTCATCTTCACGAGCTTCCTTGATGGCCTGGGCTATGGTCTCATCACCCATATTCTTCGAACCTGAAGGACCCGGTTTACTTTTGCCGCTGACGATCCCGCCAACAGCATAGATCACGGCGATCCTGTCTTTTGCCTTGTCAGCTCGCCAGGCATACTGATAAGCTGGGATATCCGGCCCCTTTTGAGCTTTGATAATATTGATCTCGCCCTCATTAAGGTCATCCACATAATCATCAAACTCATCCGGGTACATCGTGCCGGTGAGGAGGCCCGCTTCAATGGCCGCGGAAGTTAGCAGGTAGGGTCCCTGGTTGACCACGTCGCGTGTTTTTTGCTCATCCCAGCCTTTGCCTTCAGCAATCCCGACAATGAAGTGATCATAGATCCCATCCAGCAACTGGGTATAATTGGTACGCATGGCCTCAGACATACTGTCCTGAAGAAAGGGATCCGCAGCAGTTTTATAGGGACTCACCCGCCAGACTTCCGGTACGATTGAAAGCGTATCCAGAAGACCCCGGAAAAAGGTCACTTCCATGGCCAGACCACGCAGGTCAACACCAGCCATGTCATGGGTGTAGATCTCATCGGCCATGGAGAGTAGATAGGTCGTGGTGTTTGATAAACCAAATTTACTGTAGACAATGACCTCTTTACCGGCGTCATGAAAACGCTGTAGGGCCGAACGGGCTTCAGACAGCTTACTAAAACCACCTCTAATATTGCCCAGGTCAATGATCATCCCATGGATGTCAGGGTCATCTGTATATCCCTGCATCTGGTCGATGAATTTTTTCAACTGCCGACCATAGACTACGGGCTTACCAAGAAACGGAATGTTAATATCTATTTTAAACGGGATCCTTGGTTTTTTGATCTCAGGTTCTTCAATGAACAGCCCGGCCAGTTTCATACGGACGTAAGTTTTCTTGTCCTTTTTCACCGGTTTTTTATCAAATATTGACCGGTAGGGATTTACCGTGGTCCGGAAACCAATGGTTTGGGAGTTCATATTATCAGAAACACCATGGCTCTCAACACCAAATGTGGGCATTAAAAGACTCAAGGAAATTCCCACGCTGCTGGTGTTATTCAGATCAGCAAACGCATTTACCCGCAGGCCTTCTACCGGCTCTACAAAAAGACTGACCGTTTGTCCCAAGACATAATCGTCTTCACCGGAATCATCGAAAAGCACATTGATATCCAGACCGGCACCCCAGCGACCGGTTCGGTTCTGAAAAGCAATTCCGCTGGTCAGATTTAAAAACTCATCGGTACCTGACCAGGCATTTTGCAGGTTGACCCCCACGGCCAGCATGGGTAGCGGTCGGTGCATCCAGGCCACATCATAGCGGCCTTCTTTCCACAGGGAATTATCAAAAGAATAGCTAAACCCCAGAGCATGAGATTCCGTAAGACTGATTCCCTGTGCGAAGCTCCAAATGTTTCGGGCCGTAGCAACATCCCACTGATAAGCAAAACCAGTGGTTTTATTCTGGCTGTAATAAGCAAAATCTTTGGTAAAGATCTCACCATCAAAATGACTGAGCATAATTGTTTCAGTGTGATTATTAAAAGCCAGACCGGCTGGATTAAATCGAATTGCCATGGGGTCATCCACAGTGGCCACTGATGGCTGGGTGAATTGGATCTGACCAAAGATCAGGTTTGCTCCTAACAGTACCATCAATATTGTACGAGTCATCTGATATATCCTTTCAATTTAAAGCAACCACGAGTTATACCGATTTCACTGATTTTTTTCTGAGAGGCCCTTAATCCGTGTGATCAATGGTTTCAACCAGCTTGCTTTTAGATTTGCTTAATTATGCCTTGAAGGGTTCGAAGGACACAAAATCTGCATGATGAACAATGATGGATTCGGTGGTCCGCATACCCAGGTCGCCTTCTTTCGAGTGAGTTCCAATAATATGTTGTACTTCAGGAGGCAGCCCAAACTTGAAGGCAATGGATGCCCCGCTAAAGGGATGGCGTACGATCTTACCCATAGAGCTGGTACCAAGTTTACCTTCCTGCATCTCGTACTCAAGCAGCTTGCCAATATCAATGAGAATGGCGCCGGAGATTAGAATATCCATATCGATCTGCATTGAATCACCAAAATTTTCCTGCATCCGTTTCGCGATATCCACAGCCAACTGAACACAGGTTCTTTTGTGGTTCATGAACGAGACATCAACATCTTTGATGAGCAGCGAAAAAGGGATCAGCTCAAGATCCTCAGGACTCAAGACACTATTCTCAATCGCCCAGACCCAGGCTTCCAGGGTTTTCTCTCTTAATTCAGCATCTTTGATCCAGGTAATTTCCGGCCAGATGGCCAACACTTTAGCTCTCATTATATGCCAACTCCGTTCATTTATTTAGGGGTTAATTTTGAAAACGGGCTAGATGGCGCTTAATACGCGGTTCTGCCAGCTTTTCTCTGCGTCTCGCGAGAGGCCCTTTCTGTTTTCATATTTCATTTATCTATTTTAAAGATTGTGTCGATCACCGTGCCATCAACCCAATTCACCACCCCGATGGGTTCATCAGTAAGTTTAGGTTTCTGTGGCACACTACCGATTAGATCATCGATCTCTGCTTTTATTTCCTCAATGGTCCGAATGGGTAATCCACTATCTTTGGTGGCCTGGATCAGATCTTCCCGCAAGGGGTTAATGGCAATTCCCCGTTCAGTGACGATGACATCAACAAGCTCACCTGGACCAACGATGGTGGTTACTTCATCCACAATCACCGGGATCCGATCCCGAAAGGCCGGAATGGGCAGGATGGTGCATTTGCTAAAAAGACAGTTCTGCCAACCGCCGATGCCATGGAGCATCTGTCCATCAGAATGGGTCACCACATTGGCATTAAAATTTACATCAACCTCGGTGGCCCCCAGCACAACCACATCCACCATGGAAGCAAAATTACCTTTACCGTGCCAGTTGTAGCTGGTGAATGGTGACGTGTTGACGTGACCTTCATTCTCACGCATGGACCGGACACCATCCAGGTCAAAGGTCTGACCATCCAGGATGTAATCCGTGAGTCCTTCCTCCAGCATTTCCACCAGATATTTGGTTGAGCCCCCCCGGACAAAGCGAGCTTTGACGCCAGCCTCCTGCATCATATCCTTGAGGTAAATGGCAAAGGCCAGGGCTGTGCCACCGGCCCCTCCCTGAAAGCTAAAACCATCCTGCATGATACCGGCAGCCTTAACAAACCGGGCTGTTAATTCTGCAATATAGAGTCGATCGGGAGATTTGGTTAACTGAGTGGTTCCAGAGACGATCTTATCCGGATCTCCAACTTTATCCAACACCACGACATAGTCCACATTTTGACCCTGGATCTGCCAGGGAATACAGGGAAAGGGAACCAGGTTATCTGTTACGACAATGACCTTATCGGCATACATGGAGTCCGCCAGTCCAAAACCGAGTAGACCACAGGCAGAAGGACCGCGATCACCAGTTGCGTTTCCCAGAGGATCAGCTGTCGGCGCTGCAATCACTGCAATATCGATATGAACATCACCATCCTGGATGGCCTGCCAGCGACCACCATGGGACCTCAGAACAGCCAGGCCATCCATTTTACCTTCAGAAGCGTATTTTCCCAGCGGTCCATTCAGCGAGCCTTCGATGTGGTGGATCACGCCGCTGTCCAGATGCTTGATCATGGGCTCATGGCAGGGAAAGGCAGCGCTGGGGAACCACATCAATCCTTTTTTGTTAAGCTCCGCAGCAGCGTCAAAAACCTGATTCATGATCAGGTCTCCATTGCGAAAATGGTGGTGGGAGGATATGGTCATCCCGTCTTTCAAGCCTGCTTTTTCCAAAGCTTCCTTGATGGAACCGACAATTTTGTTGCCATCCATGGGATAATCAGAACAGGAAGAAATTGGCGGGGCTGTTTTGTGACCCTCTGGCTTATAACTGCGGATGCCTTGAAAGGGTACCACCTTTTTGCCATTCACCTCAGTCGGCACCATGCGACCCACAGCATTTTTTATAAATTCATAATTCTTTTTCATTCTCTACCTTTTGTTAACCACGAGATTGCAGAGAAAAACTATTGTAAGCTCTGCTGGTGTTGATCCTTCAGTAATTTGAGGTTAGAATCCATTTTCAGACAATCTTTTCAACTCTATTACTACTCGGGGTGTATAACTTGGATAACTATGCATTGATTTGTACCCGCTTAATTCCGTCTTTTAGTTTAAAGTTGATGATCAAGCCCAGTTGTTTATTACGCTGCTTCACAAGCAGACTCTAGCAAGCCAGTGCCAAGGGTTTTGTATCCTTCGATAGCAGCCCCAATTATCAATTCTGATAATTTATTCAGCTCTAATAATTTTTCTTCGCCCATGAAACTTTAATTTACCTCTGTATTCTCAGCCTGCGCGGCGTAGTTGGAAGAGCGCTGACCGGTGGTTAAACTTCTAATTTCCAGCTTTCAGGGAGCATACCAATGTCGACCGCCATGCGAATGGTGCGTTCGGCTCGTTTGACAACGGGAGGATCGATCATTTTTGAGCCCACGGCCACTACGCCAAGCCCTCTGGCTTGTGCATCATCAGCGGCCAGGATGATCCGTTTTGCCTGCTCAACAGTTGCTGCGTTGGGCGCAAATTCCTCATGGATCGGTTTGATCTGCCGGGGGTGAATACAGCCCATACCATCAAAGCCCAGTGCCTTGGCCTCACGCACATTAGCTCTCAGGGCTGCTTCATTGCTCACATCACTGAAGACCGTCGCGATGGGCTGGATCCCGGCTGCTCTGGCAGCATTGACCAGCATGGAGCGGGCAAAGAAGGATTCAGTCCCTTCCAGGGTTCGCTCAGTTCCAATATCAGCTGTATAATCTTCCAGCCCCATGGCAAGCGCAATATTGAACTTGCTGGCCAGGGCAATCTCCCGGGCGTTCAATACGCCCAGAGCACTTTCCAGGATGGGCATATAGTAGACGGGACGATCGATCCCCTCTCGTTTGAGAATTTCCCGGACCTTGTGGTCCATGGCGATCACTTGTTCGGCCGTTTCAGCCTTGGGCAGCAGGATCACGTGGACGTTGTGCGGGACAATGGCTTCCAGATCCAGCATGCCCAGCTCACCTTGATTGATCCGGACCAGCCGTTCTGATTCAAAGAAGTCCAGGGTCCTTAGCGCATTGCGGACGATATGTCGGGCAGCATCCTTCTCGCTTGGCGGAACGGAATCTTCCAAATCCAGGATGATGCAATCAGGCCGATGAATACCGGCATTCAGAAATAATTTGGGTTGATTACCAGGGAGATATAAGCGACTGCGACGGAAGCGACCCCGAGTGGTTTTGTATTGGGCATGTTGTTTAAATTCCGGAAGGAGAGACACGCTGACAAGTTCTGGGTGAGCCCGCTTTACCACGGTTTCGATCTGAGCCATCATCACAAAGGGTAACGCCCCAAAATCTTTGATCTGAACCGATCCGCTGGCAATACCCAGCTTGGTAAAGGAGCTTTCAGCCAGGTCACGGATCGTCTTGGAAAACAGCGCCTGGACCTTGCTTTCAATTTCAATTTTTAGGGGTTCTGACCCCGGTGTATAGCACACCTGGCAATCCGATTTGATGCTTTTTCCCGGAGGTCCTGCCTGAAACATTTTTACCATAATTTTGTCGCCTTGAACCGTTAGTTTCAATTCTGATAATTGTCGTTGTCATAATTCGGTTCGGCAAGGGTTGCATGCCAAATTTGAGGGCAAATATACATCCCGGATTCAATGGCTTCAACATTAACCGGAGGGGGCTTCACAATTATTTTTAACCGCGTATTTCTGCTCTGGATCAATTGCCAAACACAGGAGCTGTCAAATCCAGCTAATCGTCTTACCTGGATCTGGGTATTTATCCCGAAGATCCTCGCTCGATGACAAAAGAAAAATTATCGCTCGATCAGCTCCAAGATCTTAAGACTGGCTTTGGGAAAGGCATGATGATCTGTTTCATCCAATGACATCCAGCGATTCTCCGTGGTAGCGTGAAAAATTCTGTTGGTCTAGCAGCGGGGTGGGTCAGGAATTGTTATGATCAGCCAGGGCTTTTATGTGGGTATGATCAGACCCGCAACAGGCGCCAATAAATTCAACACCAATCTCTTTGACCGCCTCAGCCCAGGCTACAAATTTCTCAGGGGATAGTTTGGTTTTCTTTTTCTTTGTGCCGCCATGTTCAACATTAGGATAGGCCAGCAGCGGGATGGAGACGACCTCCCGCATAGCCTTTAAGGCCTTCAGTGAGGCTTCAAAGCTGGAGCAATTCACACCAATGGCGGAAGCTCCCTTTTTTTCAAGATAGACTGCGGTGCTGACCAGATCATCACCATTAAATATTTGTCCGTCAGGATTTAAGGAAAATGATACCCATACGGGTTTCTCGTAGCGCAGTGCCAGTTCTGTCAGGCCTTTTGCCTCCCGGGCAGAGTTCATGGTTTCCAGCAGTAAAATATCGGTTGAGTTGTGAGCCAGATTATCCAACTGGGCATCGTGCCAGGGGCGCGAGACAATATTCCCGGGGAAATCCTCAGGACTTAAGGAGTCGGCCAGGGGGGCAATAGCGGCGGCGATCTTGACATCTTTGCCAGACTCTTTGACGGTCTTCCAAGCCAGGCGGATGGCCAGTAGTGTAAGGGCGCGTGCACGAGTATGGGCATCCACACCAGATAATCCAGCCTGGTGCAGTGAATAGGGCGTAGTTCTAAAGGTATTGGTTGTAATAACCTGCGCCCCGGCTTCAATATTTTCTTTGTGGATCTGCATGATATCATCCGGGGCAGACTGGAGGACTGTGGCAGACCAGAGTGGTGCAGATAATTTGTGCCCCAGCTCTTCGAGGCGGGTTCCCATGGCTGAATCTAGAAGGATGGTACTCATAAGGATTGTTTAATCCGCCAACGATTGACTTAGTTGAATGACATTCCCATCGGGGTCTGTAAAGGAGGCCAGTTTGGCCAGGCCGGGAATTTCCTCCTTATCAGATAACTTGATTCCCTTTCCCCTGAGCCATAATTCAGATTTTTCCAGATTATCTACATCCAGGACCAAGGCGCCGATGGGATTGGCGTTGGTCGCCTTTACGCCATGAATGGCGATCTTGGCTCCCGGGCTGATCTGGAATTCTGCCCAGTTGGAATCCCGGTCTTCCAGAACCAGCTCAAATTCAAGATCTTCTAAATAAAAGGACTTTGCTCTCTCGAAATCAAGGACAGGAACCCACATCAGATCAAACTGTTTATACCAACTCATTCGTTTCCCTCACACAATGGTTAAAAGTTCTTCGAGTTCACCGAAGCTGTCAACAACAAAATTCGCCTCTTTTAAAGAATCACGATCACAGCTTGTGGTAATTCCAACAGTTTGACAACCGGCCACTGTAGCCGATCTAAGCCCGGTTGGCGAGTCTTCGATGACGAGAGTGCTACCAGGGTCTACAGCAAATATGCGGCAGGCTTGCAGGTAAGGATCGGGAGCCGGTTTGTTCCGGCTAACTTCGCTGGCAGTTACAATTTGATCAAATTTTGTGTTGATATTTGAGTTCTGAAAGATCTCGGTCAAGAGCGGGCGTGGCGTGGCCGTCACCAAGGCGACGTATGGAACAAGTTTTCTTATTTTGGTGAAGAATTGTTCAAACCCAGGGGTGTAATTTACCGACCTGGAAAATTCATTCCAGAGGATCCGCTGACCATTTTGCTGCAATTCCAGTTCATCAACCTCAAGATCGAACGCTTCCTTGAAGCGCTCATAAAAAAGGTCTTCAGCAATACCCCTGTTCGCATCAAAAAAAGATTTGGGGATTTGTTGCTGGTAAAAGGCGCCCAGTTTTGCGGTGGCAAGGTCATAAACATCCTCACTCTGAATGACAACACCATCAAAATCAAAAAGGATTGCCTGCAATCGACCGATTTCCGGGCCTTTGGTCAAAACGATACCTTTACTTTCCGGAACCGGGTGAAGCGTTATTGATCAGCCACCATCCACTGTTGCCCAGCCGGGATTCTTGGGGACGGGTGGTAAATTCACGATCTCGTCAAAATAGTGATCGCCAATATGTTTAACCACATCCTTGATGGACAAACAGGCCACGGGGTGGTTGTTCTCATCCACCACCGGTACATGACGATAGCCTCCCAGGACCATGTAGTTCAGAGCGAAGGCCAGAGGTGCATCTGGATTCAAGGTGTCCGGGTCCGGAGTCATGAAGTCACTGACATCGATATCCTCATGGGATAAATTCTTGCCAACAATTCTCCGGATGATATCACGTTCAGTAAAGATACCCACCACCTGTTGTGCTTCTGTGATCAGCAGACAGCCAATACGCTGTTCTCTCATTAGTACCAGGCACTCTGCCACACTGGTATCCCCCTGGGTGGTCACAGGTGCTCTCAGCTTTATCGTAGTAATGGGATCCCCGAGGTGAATGGCTTCGTTCGCCCGCTTTTTTACCGAGGAACCGCCCTCATTCATGGTTTTTAGTTCATCATCTATATGTTCATCGTACTCAATCATAAGCCCTCCAAAATTCAATCTTGAATATAAAAGGATATTTGTTAAAAATCAGCTTGTTCTGTAAAAACTTGCTAAATAAAAAATTATTATTGGGGAAGACTTTTTCAGGGTGGTTAGACTGGTATTGCTCTATTGGTATTAAGCATCTGGTATAAGTAGACCCCGCTTCGCTGGGGGATATTATAATTCAACTGGGTTGAATTATAATAAAAAGGCCACCCTGACGGATGGCCTTGAACTCTAAATCAGTCCAAACCTATCTTAAGGTAATTCCGAATCCAGCCGTAAGGACCTGATTGTTGGGTGTCTGGCTGACATGTAGGTTAAAGTAGGTCAGGGGGATGATGGTCAGGTGCAGACCAGCTCCCACCCTTAAACCTGGATCAGTTTCCATGTCAAACTGGATCCGATCGTTTTCGATACCCAGTTCGGGATCTACATCATAACCAATGCTCAGGGAGCTCATCTCGTAAGCGGCATCAGCATAGATACCCACACCGAAGAAAAGCAAACTGATGGATTTTCCGACCTGCAGTCCCACAGAAGTATTCGAAGATTCCAGAATATCGCCAATCTTCATTTGGGAGTAAAATGCACCTGCTGTGATATCTACAGGGAAAAGTGGAATGGGAATAAACTGATCTACGTTTACCCTTACGCCTCCACCATACATGCTGAACAGACCGATATCCGGAATCTCTTGTTCCGGAAAACCACGCACGGTGAGCTCAATACCCATGGGTAAACCCAGGGCAAATTGGGGCATGACCAATGGCAGGGCTGGCAGACCAATGCCTGGAGGGAGGGGTAGATCCTCCATACCTGCTACATAATCAGGGATATTTGCAGCAGCTACAAGTTGGTTTGCAACGACAGCTCCGACCTGTGGCTCCAGTTCGTCATATAGATGGGATTCAAATAGATCGATGAGATGGTCATCTCCAATGGCAAGCGTACCGGCACTATCGGCAGGACCAAAGAATGTCGGTGTTCTGGTATCTGTCCCATAATAGATATCATCGAATGATAACTCAATATCACTTATGGTTAATCCGGGGTTTGTAATAAGGTCACCCAGTGGAAAGGTCATGAGGTTTTCGTTAAGTTGGAAATCAAAAAACTCGCCCTCCTCGGGGACGACTGCCACCATCATTTTTGCACTGAGGTCAAAACCTAACATCTTGTGAACCCGGGATCTGTGATACCAGCCTGAATTCATGGCGGCTCCAAAAGCATCACCAACCGGCTGGAGATAGAGCGTAGCATTTTCGCTAAGCATACTGCCCAGATTTTCCTCCAGCGTCTGACCAAATACGCCAACGGCCAGGGTCAGAGCCAAAACCAATAAAAGTACCTTTTTAATCATGTTTCCTCCTTATTAATCTTCCTATAATTGTATGTCGTTTAATATATGACTGTTTGTGACTGACTTACAAGCTTGATTCATTAAGTGTGAGCCAGGTCATCCACGAAAAAACTAATCGATTCCAAATAATATGCTACTAGAAATTATTGATAAAAACTTAGTCAGAAAGTCAGAAAGTCAGAAAGTCAGAAAGTCAGAAAGTCAGAAAGTCAGAATTATATTCGGCGAGTGCTTGATAATAGGATGTCTTTTTTGAATAACCCGGCTTGTCTTTCTGAGGGAACCGAAGAATCTCACTTTAAAGGCTGGAAATTTCAACTAGTGAAGCTCCTTCACGGAGCCTGTCTTGCGCGAAGTCGAAGAGTTCACGAAGACAATAGTGATCGGTGTCAGGGTTGTAAATCCCATTGTCGCCTTAATTCATAGAGCATGATGCCGAAGGCAACTGCCACATTCAGGGAGCTCTTCATACCGTTTTGCGGTATCTCCACAGCGAAATCACATTCCTGGACGATCTCATCCTGAACACCCACGCCCTCATTGCCGACTACAAAAACCAGGGGGAATTCATAATCGACCCGGGTGAATGAGCGACTGCGGGTGGTGTGTTCCAAAGCGACTGCTGTATAGCCTCTTTTTTTGATGGCCCTGATTGCATCCACAGCCCGGGGAAGACTACGCCAGGGTACCGAATACTCGGCGCCCAGGGCGGTCTTGGCGATCTCTTTACGGGGAGGTACTGCTGTATACCCACTAACGATGATCTCTTCCAGCCAGGCACCGTCTGCCGTCCGGAACATGGAGCCCACATTGAACATGCTGCGGATATTGTCAAACAAGGCCACTACAGGCATGCGTGGACGTTGTTCCAGCTCATCATAATCCGGGTTATTGTCCCTAAAGATATTATGAGGGATGGTTCGTAATGGTTCTTTATAAATGGGTATAATGTTTTTTGATTTAGCCATAATTTTTGGGGGGTTAACCGTTGTTGCGTTGTTCCCTGTAGAGACAAGGCCGGCCTTGTCTCTACAGGGAACACCACGAAAACATGGTTATCGTTAAATTTGGTATTCCTTGATCAGTTGTTTACGTAACGAAAATCCGGCGTATCCGGCGATTGTTGCTACCAGAAAACCAACCATGCCTGTTGCCAAAGCCAACACCAGACCAGACCCGGCACCCATTACCTCAGCGACCCGACCAACGATGATCCCGCCCCCATTATTCCACTGAAACAGACTCATTCCAAACCATAATAAAAAGATCCCCAGACCATTCCCGAAAGCAGCCCGGATAACCGAGTCTCGCTCAAAAAAACCAATTATCAGGGGTATCAAAAGGATCCACCACCAGGAGTAAAATAGCAGTTGCAAGATCAATACAAGTATTAGCGAGGCGAGCACACTGATCATTGGGAATTCCTTAAGGTGGTCAACGAGAGTTTTGAATTGCTGCTTACATCTGTGGATGTGAGAAAATGGATGTCAAAATATTCACCACGAACCCAGGCATCCACTGCATTGTCATAAAAGAAAGAACCAGGATTACCGGATTGTCCGCCAGGATAAATACCTTTGGCCCGAAGTGTATCCCCCAATTCAACCAGCATACGCCACGAGGGACCATGATCCTTTTTGGTAGCATTCACGATACCGGTACCACCACCGGTGTAAAGCCCGGTACGTCCCAGGCCCTTTACGGAAAGCAGATGATTGATATCCGTTCCCCGAGCTCGACCCAATTCCCAGGCGTCACCATAGGAGCCCAAGGTCTTTGCCAGATCAATAATTGTTGTATGAAAGGCCTGGTTAATAATTGCTGGTCGGTCCTCTCGTTCTGGTGTATTGATATCATCATAGTAAACCAGATCATTATTTTTCAAGAGTAATTTTGCTGTTACGGAGCGGGTTGGTAGCTCACGAACTTCACCGAGGAGTGTCAATTCATCATTCCAGATGGCTTCCTCTATACGAACCCACCACTGCTTATAGACCAAAGCCGCTTTCTGGTCCGGATCAGAGACATAGTCCCATCGTTTCAAATCTCTAACTATTTCAGACTCTTCTGCAGAAAGGTTTTCCACTTCTAGCTGGCGGATAAGGAATGGTAACATGAGCTGAGCCTGCTTATTGAAATTATCCATATGCAAAGCCTGCATATCTTCGAAAGTGATATCCTCGAGCTCTTCAAGCCGATCATTGATGCGGGAACCCCGCTCATAGTCATCGTACTCCCAGCCCATATAGTAGGGGTAGTTCTTGCCCACCGGGTTTTGATTGGCAGAACTGACAAAACCACGCCAGGGGTTGGATATAACCGGCAATTGATCATAAGGGATCCACTGGCGCCATTCACCTAAAGTATCACGGCCGGCTCGGACGAACTTACCCTGGTCCTGACCACGTAAAGGATATTTGGCGTTATGTCTGATAGCGATATCCCCGTCCTTTGCTGCAAATGCAAAGTTTTGTCCTGGGGTATGGAAATGCTCTAGCGCTTTAAAAAAGCTCTCCCTGTCATTAGCCAGATTCATACATCGAATGGCAACCATTTCATTGGAGGGGTCGTGACCCGACCAACGCATGGCCAGTCCCACGGGGTGACCATTTTCCAGCTGGTGCTCGCCAAATTTTACCAGGGGACCAAACCGGGTGATGGCAAATGTATCCATGACCGATTCACCACCCCTGATCAGAATCTCTTCGATGCGAAGATCGGACTTGATCCAATCATCCATATACCGGTACTCTGAATAACTCTTATCTTTAAATTCGATCTCAAACCAATCCATAACATCGCTGCCGGCATTGGTCAAGCCCCAGGCAACTGCTTCATTAAAACCAATAATAACGGCTGGAGCTCCCGGCAGTGAAACACCATAGACATTCATATCAGGTGTGTGTAATTGGATCTCATACCAAATGGAGGGCAAGTTCAACCCCAGATGTGGATCATTGGCCAACATGGGAAAGCCAGAAGCTGTTTTCCTACCGGAAACAGCCCAATTGTTACTGCCATTATCCCGGTCCGGTTCATTTTTACGTAGATCACGCACAAATTGCGGTTCAAAGGGCGGGGGACTGTCCTCGGGTACCAGGGGATCGAAACGCCAGGGCTTGGCCGACGGGATAATGGGGTCGGTCCCGGGGGTGTCCTCCGGGTAATAGCGCTTCACGAAATCTGATCCCATGACGGACCTGATGATACTCAGATCCATTTCTGAATTGCGACCGGTAAGATCCCAGGCCATATATTTGAGCAGCAGAGCCGTTTTTAGGGTAGACCAGGTTTCGGGCTCATAATTCAATAATTTGTATTCCAGGGGCAGGGTGGCCGGCGTCAGTGTTTCGATCCAGGTGTTCACACCGTTGGCGTAAGCCTGAAGCACTAAATGGGTCTCCGGGTCTTCTTCCATGGTTTTAATGGTTTTTTCAGCGCCTAAAAGCAACCCTCTTCGCCGTTGGAGCCGATCATATTCAAGTGCTTTTGCGCCAATGATCTCGGATACCCGGCCAGCAGCTACGTGGGTTTGAAACTCCATCTGCCATAGTCGGTGCCGGGCCGTTAAATACCCTTGGGCAAAATATACATCATACGTGTTTTCGGCAAAGATATGCGGCACCTGGCGTTCATCCCAGACCACCTTAACTTCATCTCGTAACCCTTTAACATCGAGCACGTCATCAATTTGATCGCGGGCTGCGCCGTTTTGCCAAAATCCGGAAAACGGGTTCAGAAATTTACCCAGAGGCGGGATACTGCCCAGGCTATTATTCAATAAAAAGAATAAGACAATCAGAAAGCTAAAAGCTAAGACGGTTTTGAATATTCTCATACCAGGTACTCCAATTCCGGGAATGAAGCGCTCACTTCGGAACGTAACCCATCATAGTCATGGTAAACAATAGCATTTAAACCCAGATCCCGGGCTGCCTGCACATTTACCTCCAGATCATCAATAAATAGAATTTCCTCTGGCCGAAGACCGCTTTTTGGAATCGCATATTCATAGATGGCCGGCTCTGGTTTCATACTGCCAACCATAAAACTATAGATTCCCCCGTTGACCCACTGCATAAAGGGGAAATGTTCCAGCAAAATATCATAGTGAAAATCATTGGTGTTGCTCAAAAGCCAAACCGGGAAATCATTGGATACACGCTTTAGAAATGCAATGCTCTCCTCGTTGGGAAACAAAATATCCTCCCAATAGGTTTTGAAGGTCTCCAGAGAAATTTTTTTTGAGCTGCCATAATTGATCAATAACTGTTCATAAAATTGATTCGAGCTCAGGTGACCTTTTTCATAGGTCTGGAGTAACTCACTGGACATTGATTGTTGGATATGTGCGGTACTTATATTCAGGCGCTTGGACAGTTTCTGAATAGCCGAGTTGGGATCCACGCGCACCAGAACACCCCCGATATCAAAGAAGAAAGCCTTTATTGGTAATGATTTCATGATCCGTCTAATTCCCTGCCCCATAATACCATTAAAGTGTATCCCTGGTGGTGGTCGCTTTACCTTTGAACAATAATAAGGCTAAAAGCCGGGGGATCAGTGACAGATACAGCAGCAGGCCCACCAGAAAGTTCATGGGTTGTTGGTGCAATCGGGTAAAATGCTTTTCAAAATACCGAAAAAAGGAGACGTGGGAGCTCAGCAGCATTTTAACTCTGGCCTGTTTAACACTGGCCCCTCCCAGATGGACTATGCTGTATTCCGGGAGATACCAAATCTCATATCCTGCCTGTTTTACCCGTTTGCAGAGATCCACATCGTTGAAGAACATGGGGAAGTTTGGATCAAATCCATCCAACTCTCTCAACAGGCTGCCCTTCACCAATAAGGCTGCACCAGCGGGTTGGTCCACCTGGCGGCGGGTCTGATGATCAAAGTCACCCATTTTCCAGCCATTGAAAACCTGACTGTCTGGAAAAAGATAAGCCAGGCCCAGGACACCATAGATCACGTCCATGTGTTTGGGTAAGCGCCGGCAGGTTTTCTGGAGGCGGCCATCTGGAAATTGCAGTTGGGGGGCAATGATCCCGGTCCGGGTGTTTTGTTCCAGCTCTTTTAGCAAGCCTTGTAATACCCCTGGGTTTACCTCTGTATCTGGATTTAAGATCAGTATCTCCTGTCCTTGCGCCAGCTCCAAAGCCTGATTGTTACCCACGGCAAAACCCCGGTTAACCCGATTGAATTTAACCTGTAGCTGGGGGCTTTTGGTTGCCAGTAATTCAAGCACAGCCCGAGTGTCATCGGTGGAAGCATTATCTACAATGATGATCTCCCCTGAGATCGATCTTAACTCCAGAATAAGACTTTTGATACAGGCTTCAATGGTCTGGCTGGAATTGTACGAAACAATCAGAACGGATAACTGGAGCGGAAGTTGAGTTCCCTCAATTTCTATCGACACGATTGACGCCAATCAGGAAGAAGTGAGCTGAATCAGATTAATAATTAATAACCCGCTGACTAGATGGTGTTTTTTGCCATGAGCTCACGAATTTCTTGCTCTTCATTCTCAATGCGCTCAAGATTGGTGGATTTTTCACGCAGGAACAGCAGTACCTCCAGGGCATTATCATACATACCCTGATCTTTAAAGATCTGCATCAGTGTAAATGTAGCCATGGAACGGGTTATGTTATGCTTCACTGCCGGTGCTTTTCGGGACACCGGTTTTTCCTGCTCCGGGGGAGGAGCAGCGGGCTCGGGCAATGGTTCTGCGGTAACAGGCTTAGCCACGGGTTCAGTCTGTGTTTCAGGGATCTCAATTTTCGGAATCTCTTTAACTGGTTCCGGTATAACGGGATTTGGGATTTCAGCTAATGGTTCCGGGTCTGCCGCAAATTCGGCAGGGGCCGGGAAATCCGGCGAAGTTTCTTCCAGGTCATCCAGGGGTAGCACTTCAACCATGGCCGAACGTTCCAGGCTGGCGGCCAGATCCTCTAAAAATTTATATTGACCCGGTTGGACGGTCATGTTTCTGGCGCTGGGGTATTTATGATAAAATTTGGTGGCATCCGGATGTCCCGGCAGGGCTTTATTCAGGAGGTGAACCAAAAAGGCGATCTGTTCGGCCTCCATGGTATCACCCAGATTCTTTACCACCTCGATAATCACTCCCGGAAAGGGTTCTCTGGTAAGAATACACTCAACCAGGTGTTTCATGGACTGGGTAACTTCTCCCTTGGCCATGAATATTTCACCTAAAAGTTTGTGCAGGGCACCCTTACTCTCAACATGCTGGATGCCTAACTTACATATATTCAAGGCCCGGTCCAGCTCACCCGCTTCCATATTCTGCCGCGCATACCAGGCAAACAGTGTCGATTGCGGATTCTCAAGCAGGTAGGCCTCTAATTTTTCCTGCTTCTTTAACAACTCGTCCTGATTTCTGATAGCCACTTGAAACCCCTCTCCCTACAGCGGGATATTCCCATGTTTTTTCTGTGGATTCGAGTCCACTTTATTTTCCAGCATCTTAAACGCTCTGATCACTTTCAACCTGGTCTGATCGGGTTCGATAACCTCGTCTATGTAGCCTCTTTCGGCTGCGGAATATGGATTAGCAAAACGTTCTGAAAACTCATTGGTCAAGCGCTCCAACACCGCTTCGGAATCGTCTGCCCTGGCGATCTCTTTACGGAAGATTATCTCCGTGGCGCCCTTGGCACCCATGACTGCAATCTCAGCACAAGGCCAGGCAAAATTAATATCACCCCGGATATGCTTGGAGTTCATCACATCGTAGGCGCCTCCATAGGCTTTACGGGTGATCACCGTTACCCGGGGCACTGTCGCTTCGGCAAAAGCATATAGCAACTTGGCACCGTGGCGTATGATACCGCCCCACTCCTGATCCGTTCCCGGTAAAAATCCAGGTACATCTTCAAAGGTCAGCAATGGAATATTGAAGGCATCGCAGAAACGGACGAACCGGGCGCCTTTAACGGCAGAATCAATATCCAGAACGCCAGCCAGGTGAGCTGGTTGATTGGCGACGATACCCACCGACTTACCGTTCATCCTGACAAAACCAACCACCATATTCAAGGCAAACTCTTCGTGCACTTCATAGAAGTCACCATTGTCAACAACCATCCGAATAACATCTTTCATATCGTATGGTTTGTTGGCGCTCTCAGGGATAACAGTTATGAGGGCTTCATCTGCTCGATCTACGGGATCGTCACAGGGAATGGCGGGTGGATCTTCCAGATTGTTTTGGGGGATGAAGCTCAACAGGGTTTTAATACCCTCAATGACTTCTATCTCATTATTACAGGTGAAATGACTGACTCCGGATTTGGATCCATGAGCAGTAGCACCGCCCAGGTCTTCCTTGGTCACCTCTTCGTGGGTAACTGTTTTTACAACATCAGGTCCGGTAACGAACATGTAGCTCGTGCCTTTAGTCATGTATATGAAATCGGTAATGGCTGGTGAATAGACGGCCCCGCCAGCGCAGGGACCCAGAATAGCAGAGATCTGTGGAACAACACCGCTCATCAGCGTATTACGCAGGAATATATCGGCATAACCGGCCAGACTGACAACACCCTCTTGAATGCGGGCACCACCACTATCGTTTAGCCCAATAACCGGAGCGCCCACTTTGGCCGCCAGGTCCATGACCTTGACGATCTTCTCTGCATAGGCTTCCGACAGGGAGCCCCCCATGACCGTGAAATCCTGACTGAAGACAAAGACTGCCCGGCCATTGATGGTTCCGTGACCAGTGACCACTCCGTCGCCCAGAAATTTTTGTTTCTCCAGCCCAAAATTGGTGGACCGATGGGTAACCAGCATTCCCAGCTCTTCAAAAGATCCAGGGTCCAACAGCAGGTCCAGCCGTTCTCTCGCCGAAAGTTTTTGCTTGGCATGCTGGGCGTCAAGACGGTCTTGGCCACCCCCCAGAAGCGCTTCTTTACGTAACTTCTTTAGTTGTTCCAGACGATCTTTACGGTTCATTTACGGTTTTCCTGAACCCAGTTTGTAAGGTATTCATTGATCTCGACCAGACTGGCACCCGGTCCAAATAAGCGACCGACACCAAGCTTGTTCAGGGCTTCCATATCAGCATCAGGGATAATTCCACCCCCGGTCAACAGCACATCATTCAAACCTTCAGCCTGCAACAGCTCCAGTACCCGTGGGAAAATGGTCATGTGGGCGCCAGACAGAATGCTCAGTGCTACAATATCTACATCTTCCTGTAAGGCAGCGGCCACGATCATCTCTGGTGTTTGCCTTAAACCCAGATAAATAACCTCCATACCTGCATCTCTAAATGAATTGGCCAATACTTTGGCACCGCGGTCATGTCCATCAAGTCCGGGTTTTGCCAGTATGACCCTGATTTTCCGTTCCATAGATTATTCCTTCGTACAGTCTCGATCTCGGTTATTCGAATAACGTTTAATCTAATCTGAAAGTTTAGTGACAAAACATGGTTTTCCTTTTTAAAGCAAGCCCGAATTTCACTGATTGCCCGGGTTTTTTGAAGCATGACTCTGGCGTTTTTCTCTTACGGATCAACTAACCATAACTGAAATTCTGAAATATATTGGACACATGCATATAAGATTAATAACAAGCGTTCTACTGGTCCTGACCTTGACTTTTTCCATCACGGCCGCCCAGGACACCCTGAAACTGCTCTCCTATAATATTGAGGGGATGAAACCTGACACAGACTATCAAGCCCGTCTTCAGGCTATTATCCAGGAACTCAAACTTTTGGATCCGGATGTACTGGGGCTCCAGGAAGTTGCCCAACACGCCTCCTCTGATAATATGGCCCAAACCATAGCAGATTCTCTATCGCTTTACTTCGGTGTTGAATATCAGGTCTATTGGCAATTCACGCATACAGCATATTCATCATATAGTGAAGGAATTGGAATCATTTCCAAATGGCCCGTGACGGCCAGTGGTTATCAGAGCCTGCCCGTAGCTGTTTTTCCCCGGAAAGTGCTCTGGAATCAGATCGACATTAACGGTACACCCCTGCACTTTTTTACCACGCACCTGGCCTACCGGGATGAGGATAATAATGTCCGTATCCAACAGGTCAATACGATCGACACCTTTATCACTTCCAAAGTTTCAGCCGTGGCGGGCTCGGCTGTATTAACCGGAGATTTTAACTGTACACCTGGTAGTGATCCGATCTCCCAGCTATCCGGGTACACCTCCAGCTGGGAAGAGCAACACCCCCTACTTTCCGGCTATACTTATCCCGCAAATAATCCCTATAAGAAGATCGACTACGTCTTTATCAGAGACAGCTACCAGCCAGAAATACTCAGTGCCTCGCTAAAATTTTATGCGACTTATGATGGGTCACATTATCCCTCGGATCATTGGGGATTGATGACCAGCGTTATCCTTCAGCCCACCGGTACAGGCCCCTCAATGAACCAACTGCCACAGTTACAGCTCTTGACCTACCCCAACCCTTTCAACGGGAATATTACCATGCTGGTCAGCCTTAAGGAGCGGACCGACCTGAGGCTGGAGATATTTGACCTGCGTGGCCAACAAAAGTTTCTACGGGAATTTTCAGGCCTGGCTCCCGGTAAGCACCGATTTTCCTGGCAAACCGACCCCGAAGACAGCTCTGGAGTCTATCTCTGTCGCATTCATACTAATGAAGGCCTGTTAATCAGGAAATTATTGCTGGTGAAATAGTTTTGTAAGGGGGGACTAAGCTCACTCATTTAGCCTGCATTATTCATGAATTATTGCCACGAATACACTAAGCCACGAAGATTATTAAAGTTATGAATAAGGTCATTTTAAACATAATTATTTGCATCTGTGAGGGATAATTTTTGCTAAGCATATATTTTTTAAAACTTTGTGCCTTCGTGACTTCGTGGCTATGGATTATTCAGGTTAGCACGGTTTCAATCTCCAACAATTCCGAATCAGCAAAGCTGAGATGATCCAGGGTCCTTACGGCATCCTTGATCTGGGATACTTTTGAAGCACCGATCAAGGCTGAGGTGACCTCCTCTAATCTCAAGGCCCAGGCAATTGCAAGTTGAGCCATGGTTTGCCCGCGCTTTTCTGCAATATTACTTAAAGCCTGTACTTTCTTCAGCATCTCGGCTTTGATGAATTCCGGTTTAAGATAGCGTCCATCCCGTACGGCCCTGTAATCTGTGGGAAGTCCTGCAAGGTACCGGTCTGTTAAAATGCCCTGAGCCAGGGGTGAAAACACGATAGCTCCAATCCCCTGCTGTTTCAGGGTCTCCAGGAGACCGTTTTCAAGCTGCCGATAGAACATATTATATTTGGGCTGATGGATCAGACAGGGTGTCCCAAGATCTTTAAGAATTTTACTGGCTTGCCGGGTTTGTTCGGGGTTATAAGATGAGAGACCCACGTAGAGCGCTTTGCCACTGCGAACGATCTGGTCCAGAGCACCCATGGTTTCTGCCAGTGGTGTACCCGGGTCCGGTCGATGATGATAAAAGATATCAACATATTCCAGACCCAATCTGGCCAAGCTCTGGTCAATACTGGCAAGCAGATATTTCCGGCTGCCATGATCACCATAGGGACCAGGCCACATATCCCAGCCAGCTTTGGTGGAGATCAGTAATTCGTCCCGGTAAGAGGTGAAATTCTCTTTGAAAAGTTTTCCGAATGTTGTTTCAGCAGCGCCGTAGGGTGGACCATAATTATTTGCCAGGTCAAAGTGGGTAATGCCTAGATCGAAAGCCCGGTGCAGCAGGGAGCGGGCATTTCCGTAATCATCAGGCTCCCCAAAGTTGTGCCAGAGCCCCAGTGAGATCCGGGGCAGTTTAAGGCCACTGACCCCACATCTTTTATAAGGCATTGTGTCATAGCGTGTTGGTTCAGGTTTATACATTTAATTGCTCCAATTGTTAGTAGCACATAAGGTAACCCCGTCATTGATAATTCCCATTCCCGGTAAAGTCTTAAGGAGCTAATCATGCCAGTTGTACTTCAAACGTGCAGCATGAGTTTAAAATAATTTTTCATTTAGCCTGCATTATTCATGAATTATTGCCACGAAAACACTAAGCCACGAAGATTATTAAAGTTATGAACAGGTTCATTTTAAACAGAATTACTTGCATCTGTGAGTGATAATTTTTGCTAAGCATATATTTTTTAAAACTT
>JAJRSW010000025.1 GCA_024278595.1 Fidelibacterota bacterium
AAAACGATTGAAAAAGTGGGAATTATAGAATAGAATGGCCCCGCAACTAGAAAGCGGGGCCTTGGAATTGACTCTGCCATTATGTAACCCAAAAATAGCGGAGCCAAAATGAATGTAACCCTGTTTAGCCAAATTATTAGCAAATTAAATCGAGTTTCTTTTAAGCGGGTCGTCACAAAGTATGATTCAGATAAACACAACAAGGGGATCAATAGCTGGACTCACTTCGTCTCCATGTTATTCTGTCAATTTGCCAAGGCCAACTCACTGCGAGAGATCAGTAATGGTTTACGATCTACTACCGGCAACCTGAATCATTTAGGTATCACCCTGGCTCCCAGCAAATCGTCTATGTCTTACATCAATAAACATCGGGATTGGCACATCTTCCAGGAGTACTATTATGAGCTACTCGACCAGTTCAACAAAGATGACAAGTTCAAACGCATTAAATTTAAAAAGATCCAAAAGAAGATCTTCATGTTGGATGCTACTGTAATCAGTCTCTGTCTTTCTCTCTTTGACTGGGCTAAATACCGTCAGAAGAAAGGTGCCATCAAACTGCATGTTCTTCTGGATTATGATGGTTGTCTTCCCAGCTTTGTACACATGACAGACGGGATAGATCTGACAGAATGGCTCAGTCACCCTTTTGAGGAGAGCTCACGAGCCGAAAATCCAGGACAGGAGGTCTTCGCATGGGGGAAATCGGGGGATTAAAATGAGAATAGGGCTAAACCTGTCCAAAAACCCTGATTTAGATAGGCCTAGACCTCAACTCTAAAACGTTTTGGACAGCAATGAAATTGAACCCCAATCATGCAAACTCTTTTCGAATTAGCTTTTATCTAATTATTAAAACATGACATGAACCAACTGCCTTCCTTTTACCTTAGTTATGAGGGGTATAGTGTGGGGGACGGTAAATAATGAAAAATACGAGATCAAATATCAATCTTATAACATACTGTTATTTAAATAGATACAATGGGCCACCCAGGAGAGTCGAACTCCTGACCTACGCATTACGAATGCGTTGCTCTACCAACTGAGCTAGGGTGGCATTAAATTGTCAAATTACAGCGTATGTTCCACCTGTTCCTTTGACAGGCTCAGGACAGGCTTCCCCTCAGTGAGACACCCCCGAAGGTGGATTGCAATGTTCTTAAAAAGCCGCTGAATATAGAATTCACTACATATCACTGCAAGCCCTGCCAGCCAGCCCAGCACAATAACAATTTGCGCAATTAGTTTAACTTCGATGAGCTCGGTGAGCGTGGCTATGCAGAAAACATTCAGGATTGTAAAACACTGAAATATTTTGAATTTAACAACCGGCTTAGAGCTTAAAATGGTATAATACAGCCCCTGATCACAAAACTCAGGGCTCCTCAGCGTGCTCTGAAGATGCTTTATCCTCTCGCCTTGTCAGAAATCAAAGTTCCAGCGTCAGAACTACCCTGGGTACAAAGTGTATTTTTGACTATTTTATGTAACTAACGCAAACACATCATGTTATAATCGTTACTGCACTCCCTCATGAAATATGCGGGATAAAAAGGTGTGAAGATCGAAAATGATGTGAATAGCTACCGTGAATATACAAGGCAGGTTGCTTGTTAGAAACAGGAGTCAAGGACCCCAAAGCCATTCGTGTTAATCAGTAAAATTCGTAGCTAAAAGAGGAAATTCAGGGACCCGGTGGAATAAAGCTATAGCTATTAACGGTCCTCTCAGCCAGGATCAAGGCTTCCAATACTGCCGGATCAGACCCCTTTAGATACGTATCAAAAAACTGAAGGGTGCTGTGTCTGATTAACTTGTTCAGCCAGCCCGGATCCGCGATTCCAGTATATCCGATGTAAAGTGAAAATGGGGTAAATAAAGGCATGTCTGTGAAATCTGTATGCTGGGTACCTGGGATCAGTAGTTTAAAGATCGGTCCGGTGCTGTGGGCCAGCAAGCGATCCATGCGGGCATAATTCTCGAGATCTGACCAGCTTGCCTGACCCAAATGAAATTGGGGCTGGTGGACTCCCTGGGCAATAATTGAGTCTGGTACCGGGGCAAACCAACCATCCAGCACCATGGCTGCCTGGGTCCTGGAGTCTACCGCCATTGTATTGATCACTGCGGCTCCTCCCAGCGAATGACCGATAAGGCCAATTTTAGCCAGATCATAGGTTATCCCTCTGAGTAAAGGGTCAGAATTGTCACGGCTGATCTTGTCCAGCATGAATCTCAAATCATCCACGATGATGGCAATTTGACTGAGATCAATATTTTCCAGATGATCACCAGTCAATACGCGTCGTTTCCCCGCCCGATATTGGGCCGTTTCGCCATTTTCAAAAATGGTAATATTGGCTTCATAGCTATGATCGGCAGCAAGGACCACGTAGCCCTGGCTGGCCAACTCTTCCATCAGCGAGGTATTTTGAAAGCGCATCCCGCTCAAACCATGGGAAAACAAGATCACGGGAAAATCTGAGCTGAATTCCGTATTGGAGGTATCGGTGTATGAGTTGGTTCGCACCTGATCGAAGTGTTTAAAAAGGGTGACCGGTAAGCGCAGCTGTTTGGCAAGGGCCGGTAGTCTCAGCTCCGGATCATCGATGTACAACGCTGGCGGACCCTGGGCTTTTCCCATGATCGGATACCAGACCTGCACCACGATCCTGCGATAATCCGCTTCTGGAGTGAAGGTCTCATCCCGGGAACTGTCGGTCCAGGTGGCAGTGCGGGTTGCCACTGTATAAGAACCCGTGGGCTCCGGCAGGTCAGCAAAAGGCGCGATGAGCGGGAAGATCACCGAACAGCTCTGCAGGAAGCACAGACCCGCCAAAAAGCTGCTGAGCAGAATAATTTTGATGAGTTGCGCCCTGGGTAACATGCCTTCAAAGTAGTCTGGGGTTATAGCCTGAGAAATATTTTTCTCCACTCCGTAAGTTTCAAAGTCACCCAATCGCTTTTTCATTAGAAGATTTGTGATCCTTTACGTCTTGGGGTCTTTGTGGCCAGTGATTTCCGATTATCTTCAGCGCGTATGTTAAGTCGAATTCCCAAGAATATTCTCCGCGTTCTCCAAGAAGCCGGTGAGTTGGCTCAAGCGTCTGATCTGGAATGCTACACGGTCGGTGGCTTCGTCCGCGATCTGATTCTCGATGTTCCCAGTAAAGATGTGGATATTATGGTGATCGGGGATGGTGTCGCTTTTGCCCGAAAATTAGGGAAGCATCTTCAAGTACCTGATATTGTTGAATATGGGGAGTTTGGGACGGCCTTAATACCCTATGGTGAATTTCTCATCGAAGTCGCCTCAGCCCGGACCGAGACCTATGAATCCGACTCTCGAAAACCCAAAGTCGTCTACACTGATCTCAAAGGGGACCTGGGCCGTCGTGATTTCACGGTCAATGCCATGGCCCTGAATCTGGCTCCTGATCATTTTGGGGAATTGGTGGATGAATACGGGGGTATCCAGGATATTCAGGATAAGGTATTGAGAACTCCGCTGGATCCGGTAAAAACCTTTGATGATGATCCCCTCCGCATGCTGCGGGCGGCCCGGTTTTCAGCTCAACTGGGGTTTACTCTGGTACCTGAAGCCCTGGATGCAATGCAGGGTCTGGCAAAGCGGATCAGCATTGTCTCACAGGAACGGGTTACGGATGAGCTGATCAAGACCCTGAGAACAAAGCTCCCTTCCATTGGATTTTATGTCATGCAGGACTCCGGTCTGCTTCCGCTTGTGTTTCCGGAGATAGCAGTACTGGGTGGGGTGGAAGACCGTGATGGACAACGCCACAAAGATGTTTTTCACCATACGCTCAAAGTAGTGGACAATACGGCCCAGCGTTCTGATAAGATGCGGATCCGCTTTGCTGCACTGGTGCATGATATTGGCAAACCTGCGACCAAGAAATTCATTCCCGGGACTGGCTGGAGCTATCATGGCCACGAGGAACTAGGTCGCATGATGCTCAAGGAGATCGGACCGCGTCTGCGGCTTTCCCGTAAGTTGACGGCCTATTTAAAGCGCATGACCCGTTTGCATCTGAGACCCATCGCTCTGGCGCAGACCGAGGTCACGGACTCAGGAATACGCCGCTTGATCGTAGAGGCCGGCGACAACCTGGAAGACCTGATGATCCTGGTGCGGGCTGATGTGACCTCCAAAGATCCCCATCGGGTAAAACGATACTATGGCAATTTTGATCGGGTCATGGATCGCATTGAAGCAGTAGTGGAGAAAGATGCCTTGCGAGCTTTCCAGTCACCCCTGCGCGGTAATGAGATTATTGAACTGCTGGGTGTTCCACCGGGACCGATTATTGGTCGCATCAAGTCTGTCATTGAAGAAGCCATCCTGGATGGTAAAATTCCCAATGAGTATGATGCTGCCAAAGAATATTTTTTCAAGATTAAAGATGATTTTATTTGAATATTGTGGGATAATTGATCCTGTGCTCGAAATTATTAGGGGTGAACGTAGTGGTGTTTCGCATGGATCCTGAGGAATAAAAAATAAAAATCCAGCATAATTCTCCAATGAATTGCCAGTCTAACAATCCATATTGGTAAGATTGTGGGCACCAAGCTGTCCCTAGACACATGGAAATGATGCAAAGGTAGGATAAATATAATGCTAAGGTCAGAGATAGAGAATTCGGTCAACAATTTAATTGCTACCATTGAAGAATGTGAGCTGGTAGAGATCTTTGCGGGAATTCAGAAAAATGAGGGAGAGCTCAATACAGAAGCGGCTCTCAATTCTTTTCGAAAATTCCAGGAAATATCCCAATTATACAATACTTTTGAGCATCAATTATTAGAGATGTTCGACCTGGAAAAACTTAAAGATACCGCTTTTTGGGCAACTATGTTAAGCCGGGATGACTCCAGTTCCAGGAAGAGTGTTAAGGAAGTATTTGTTTCACTTAAGCTTGTCGTTGATTTTCTCCCAAAAATTCTAACGCTGACCAAAACAGATGATGATAAGATCTCTCTGGCAATCGAAGAGGGTGAAAAAGAGGGTCTTGAGTATGTCGGTTTATCAGTGGTGGTGATCGAGGAACAGAATCTATCCTCACCTAAACAGCTTATTTTGATGCTTGAGGCAATTCAGGGGCTTTACGAGGTAGTGGGTGGAATAAAGAATCTGCCAGTGCAGGATCTGTTGGTCACCTCATGCGATTCCGGGAATGATAAAAAGTTTGATTTCCTGGGATCTTCTAAGGTCATTGAAGGGGTGAAATCGATCATATTAAGCTTATGGGATCGGGTTGTGTTCCACCGGGGAGACAAAACTGGGAAGCACCTGGAATTGCTTACTCAGTCCCTGCCCATCCTGGCTGAAATTACTGATCTGGAAAAATCCGGCAACCTGGAGAAAGAGGAAGCTGAGATCCTCAAGCGTCTGGCAGTAGCGTCTGTTACTAAATTTTCACAGGCAGGCGTAACCATCCCTGAGATGGAGGATCTGACCAGCTATGATCCCCGGGAGTTGATGCGTCCCAATCTAAAATCTCTGACGGCCTTTGTTGAGCCGGTAGAACCAAGCGAAATAATAATCCGTGACACGCTGGATGATCCCGCTGAGTTGGATGACCTTCCCCCAGCAGAAGATTTCACTGAATCTGAAGAAACTACTGAGCAAGACGAGCTCGCTGAATCAGATGCTGATCCCACACTGACTGACAGCACTGAGCCGTCAGACGCTCCTGATCTGGTCAGCTTTAATGATATTAAGGCCAACCAGACGAATGATGCTGAGAAGCTGGATGAACCTGATGAATTGGAAGACTTTACTAATGCTGAGGAATCGACTGATTTAGAGGAGTCTGATGGATTGGTGGATGCTTCTGAAGCACCATCTTCCAAAGATATTCCCCATGAACCCACTACAGATTCTAGTGACAGTGGCACGGGCGAGAAGAGTATCTTTGAACGCATGGCAGCGGGCTATATGGAGGTCAAGCGTAAGGAGGCCGAAATTGCCAGGAATGACAAACCCGACAAAAAATAGGCCTTACAATTTCACCGATTTTGTCTCAAACTAGCCTGCGGATCGGCGCGAGGAAAAGAGCGCCTGCCGTATCGTTTCACTACTCGCAAAGACCGTAAAGATCATTTAACATAATATCTTAATCAGAGAACCTACTCCAAAGGTTTCCTGTAACTTTCGAAAATAGTTCTTGCAAATCAGATTGTATTGGTGTTATAGTAATGTAGAACACCATAAGAGGTGAAAGAGCTATGAATTTTGATCAAAAAACACCGATCTATCAACAACTGGCTGAGTCCATTCGCCAGGATATACTTGCAGGGGCTTTGCGGGAAGGCAATGCAATTCCTTCCATTCGCCAGATCTCCAGCGCGTATAGCCTGAACCCTCAGACCGTATTGAATGCCACACAATTATTAATTCAGGAGGGTCTCTTGGAAAAACGCCGAGGACTGGGTCTGTTCGTACAGCAGAACGCCCCGAAACAGCTCAACAGAATTGCCTGTGATCGCTTTAAGAATGAAACTGTTCAGGCGCTGGTTGATGAAGCCCAGTTGCTATCTATCTCACAGGACGACTTGATCGACCTTATTCAAAAAACCTACGGGGAGGATGTCTGATGGCTGCCCTGATCGAACTAAGTAACATTAGTAAATCCTATGGTGATCTCCGTGCACTGGATCGCGTTAGTCTGGAGGTCCCTGCCGGGCGAATCGTTGGTCTGGTGGGTCCGAATGGTGCCGGAAAGACCACCCTGTTGAGAGCTTTAACCGGTGAATTGGATTATAGCGGAGCTGCCAAGGTATTAGGGTATGAACCCCGTTCCCAAAGAGCCGATCTTATGTTAAAGACCGGAGTGATCCAGGATATTTCTGTCCTGCCATCCTGGATGAGGGTCAGCGAATTGCTCACCTTTATGGAGGGGATCCATCCCAATTTTGACCGCATCAAAGCGGAGGACTTTTTAAGAACCACCACCATCCCCATGGATAAAAAGATCAAGACCTTAAGCAAGGGGATGAAAACCCAGTTGCACCTGGCAGTAACCCTTGCCACCGATACCCAACTGCTGATCTTGGATGAACCGACCCACGGCCTGGACATTCTATTTCGGAAGCAGCTCTATAGCAGTGTGCTGGAGGATTATTTTGATGATACTAAATCAATCCTGATCTCAACGCATCAGATCGAAGAGGTGGAGCACATCCTCAGTGATGTGATCTTTATCAACAAAGGCAAGATCCTGCTCTACGCCAGTATTGAAGACCTGGGGAAACGATTTACACAGTTGACCATCCCCTCAGACCAGGCAGATCAACTGCGAGAGCAACTCAAGCCCATCAGTGAGTATGGTATTCTGGGACGCAGAGTATTCTTGTTGGAGAATCCTGACCAAAAAGCCCTGGTGAGCCTGGGTGATGTTCAAACGCCCTCTGTGGCAGATATTTTTGTAGCGCTCATGGGAGGTGCAGCATGAAACCAATGATGATCCTAATGAAACGGGAATGGCTGGAATGGAAACGAGTTATCATTGGAACCATCCTGGTTGTGAGCTTTTTAAATTTATTGATGCTCCTGTCTGTATCCCGGGGCTCAGCCTGGTTCCATGATACTCTGGAACGTGATGGTCATATCACCATGAATGATATTCAAATAAATGATGAGAACGTAGGTGATGTGGAAATCCGTATGAAAGGCAATGATGTTGAGGTCTATATCGATGGATCGGCTTCCATGGATAATTTTAACCAGGTCCTCGATCAAGCAAGTAAGCCCATTGCTATCGGTCTGCGGCTCGGGATGCAGCTTACCTTTGCTTTTGTACTGTTTCTGAGTCTATTTTACTTCTCAGATGCTATCTATAAGGAGCGTGCTGACAATAGCACTTTATTTTACCGGAGCCTACCGGTTAGCGATCATTTATTGCTGGGCTCCAAAATTTTGGCCGGGCTGGTGGGGGTGATCGGGTTGACGCTCTTTCTGACCCTGGAATACCTACTCTTCATTCGGATAGCCATCATGATCATGGGTGAACCGATCAATTCCATGGCTGTGGCAGTTCTGGATCGTATTTCCTATTCCGGCTTGCTCTGGGATTGGTTCTCCTATCTGATCTTTGCCGCAATCCGCATGGGACCGTTGGCGTTATTTCTCATGTTGGTTGGAACCTATGTAAAAGGCCGACCACTTTTGGTGGGGATCGGGGGCCCTATTCTACTGGCTATTAGCTATTCCATAGTCTTCAGGTATGCAGCGCTCTTCCGAACGATTGGAAGATTCCTCTGGGGCTTTAATCAGAAGCTGATCGAACAGTGGGATATCACCAGCAGTGGGTGGGAGGGTGATACCATCATTTATGGCAGTTTCTGGGGCTACATTTTCAACTTGGAAACCCTGAGTGCTCTTTTGGTATCAGGATTGCTCTACTATGGTTTGTGGATGACCTATAAAAAGAACTTACCCACAGGATAACCAGAAGCTTATCTAGGAAAAGGAGCAGGATAATGAAAATTCGAACTGCAATAATTGCTGCGATCATGTTAGGTGTTTTTAGCTACAGTTTGCCCCTGTATGCAGGCAACAATAGTGAGTACTATGTTGAAGAGCGTACGGTGATAGAAATCCCGGTGGTGGGGAAGATATCCACCCATACCAGCAGCTACCTGGCGGGTTGTAAACTTAAGAAAACCACCACCATCAAAATGCACAATACGTTGATCAAGATGATGAGCGATTCGGAGGGAATAAGTGAGAAGATCCTGCTCTCCGATCTGTGCGAGAAACTGCGCTGGAGATATGATGAGGATCAGAAAGCCTACACCAGTGTTTCATTTGCAGAGGTGAGACAGGAAAGGCTTGAAAATGAAGTCGAAAATGAGAGTCATATTGATATGGAGTCAGATCAAAATGATATAGATGATTTCCCGCAGATGACCCACGAGATCATGGGCTATGAAAAAAATATAAACGGCTTTAAAGCCCGTAAAGTGGTGACCCGGGTGTACCGTGAAAATAGTGAAAACCCCATAGTCATTGAAGAATATTATGCTACAGATATCAGACCCTTGAAGAAGATCACGGATGCATTGGAAAAAGTAGCTCAGGAAATGGGCGAGGGTGATAATCATGTCCAGGGTGTTCCCAGCTTTATAAAGGCAGTCTATGATGGTATCCGTGAAGATAAGGATCTAGACCGTCCAGCAGGGGATATCGTCCGATTTGTCATCAGTTTGCTGGATGATGACGATGATCCCATGTTCAGGATGCAGTATGATGTGTTAAAAGCAGAAAAGATCGCCTTTGAGGCGGATCATTTTGTGTTGAAGTAAGTTCCAAGATTGAAATACTATTAATGACTTAAATAGTAGCGTGGCATATTGATTGCCTTGAAAGAAATTGTTGCTGTGGTTTGGATCGGACCTACGGCAACAGGAAGTAAATGACACCTATACCGATCCTCGAGTTTCGAAGGGATATCCTGATGGAAAATGCATCACCTTTACAGCGGTTTGTTGACTTGGTTTTCCAACCAAGTCGTGCTTTTGATGATCTTGTAGATGGCGTATCACTCAAAGATTGGCTGATCCCACTGCTCATCGTCTCTGCAGCGATCATGATCCTGCCATTATTTTTCAGAGATGTAAGTTTCGCTGAGGCAGATCAAAGATTGATAAAAGCTGAACGATCTGTTGCCAATAATATGGATATACCTGAGGAGACCAGGGAGATGATTGAAGGACGTCTGGCTGATGCCCGGGATAAGATCGATGACTCCCGTGAGAATCCCCTGGCCTTTAGAAATTTGTGGGGTTACCCACTTATTCCGGTAATGCTATTTATCATGGCTGCTTTCTTTTCCGCGATCCTGCTGCTTATCGGTAATTTTGGGATGGGGGGTCAGGTTAAGTTCTTTCAGGTCTTCAGCATGGTGATGATGACCTATCTCATCAGTGGTAATGGCTTTTTTATGAATATGATTCCCGGAGTGGGAACACTGGAACTCCTCATTAAAACACCCCTTATTATCATGAAGGAATCGACAGACCTGTTGTTCAGTCCTGGTCTTATATTTGACGAGATAGATTCTTTCTTAAAACAATTTCTCAATCAGCTTGATGTATTCCGTATCTGGGGTATGGTGGTAATGGGTTTTGGTTTTGCCAAACTTTATAACAGACCCACAGCAATGGGAATGATCGCTGTGGGTATTCCCTGGCTGATCATGGTCTCCATCGGAGCCGCTCTGCTCCAGGCCAACTCCATGAGTGCCGGCTAACAACATCCTCCAATCAATAAGGTGAAAGTATTTTATATCCATCTCCATGAATATTCCCGTGGCCTTACCCGTAAACTTGATCGTACAACGTTCACGAGTACGTTCACAAAAAGCCAAACACGAGCAAGGTAAAACAGATAACTGTCAATGATCAGGGACCCTAATGTTTAAGAAAAAAGCACATCTTTTGGTACTCACAATTCTAAGTTTTCCCATTTTGACTTTTGGACAATCAAATCAAAGTTTAAGCCTTGAAGATTGTATTGATCTTGGGCTGAAACACAACCAATCTCTGGCAATCAATCGCTATGAAACAGATCGTAGTGTTTCACAGGCCAAGAGTAATATCAGTGTGATCTTGCCTACTGTTAACTACTCACTATCCGGTTCATCTAGTGAAACCGGTGGATTGGGCTGGAATGGTCATTTTTCTCAATCTCTGAGCATTTCGCAAAACATCTGGGACGGTGGCCGTTGGTGGAATACCCTAAAGTCAGCAAAAGTTGCTCAAGATTTGGCTGAGATTCAACTTACCAGTTATGAATTGAGTACTATCTATCAGGTTAAAGTAGCATTCTATAATTTCTTATCGACACTGAAGTTATTGGATGTTTATCATGAAAATCTCACCAGCAGTGATTACCAACATCAACTGACACTGGAGCGTTTCAAACTGGGTGCAGCCTCACAAAATGACACTTTGCGCACGCGTGTAAATATTGAACAATCAAGACTACAGATTATCAATGGTGAAGCTGATTTACAATCTAGATCCCGTGATCTCAATATCATATTGGGTCGTGAATGGGATTCACCATTGTCACTACGGGAACCTGCCTGGCAAGCTGTTGAAGTTCCCTCGATAAGTAGCATCATAGATGAGGCTTTAACATCAAATCCGCAACTGAAATTGTTAGATCGAAACAAGACCGTCTCGGCCTATAATGTGAAAATCGCCAAAGCGGGATACATCCCATCCCTGGGTTTAAACGCCTCCTATAATAACAGTGCTTTAGCCCTTGGAGAAATCCTTGGAGAAAACACCGCCTCACTTTCAACCGGTTTAAGTTTATCCTGGAATTTATTCAACGGTACTCGGACCAAACGGACGGTTGAACAGAGTAAAATCAGTGCCAAAATAGCCAGGGAGAATTTTGATCTGACCAAACGGAATCTGCAGAAAGATCTTGCCCAGGCACTGGAGCGAATGGAAACACTGAAAACCTCTATCGAGATATCACAATTCATCCAAAGTGCATCTGAGCAGGATTTATTGTTGGCCCAAGAGCAGTATAAAATTGGCTCACTTTCCATCCTGGATGTTCTGCGCATTACGGCCAGTTTTGAGGATGCCAAATCCAATTTGATCCGAACCCAGTATAATTTGAAAATAGCTGAAGCAGGGCTCCACCAGCTTATGGGAATACAATAAGAGGAAGTTATGTCAAAGAAGAAGATAATTATTATCGTTGTTGCAGTGGTCCTCCTGGGAATCATTGGCTATTTCGCCGTCAATAAAGAAAAAGGTGACAGTAAGGATGTTCAAACCTCCACGGTAGCAAGAGGAGAAGTGGTCCATAAGGTAGCCGCTTCCGGGAAGATCCAGCCAGTTGTCGAAGTGGCTGTGAGTGCCGATGTTGCAGGTAGAGTAATAAAAATGGCCGTCAAAGAAGGCGATTGGGTAAAAAAGGGAACTTTTCTGGCCCAACTGGATGCAACCCGTTACAAGGCTGATGTTGATCGTGCCGAACAAGTTCAGGCTTCAGCAGAAGCATCTCTTTCGCTGGCCGAACTTGAAAAAAACCAACAGTACGAATTATTTCAAAAACAGTTGGTGAGTGAGCTGGTCTTTCAGAGTGCCATGGTCAGGTATCAGCAAGCCCTGTCTTCTACAAAACAAGCCCTGGCAGCCTTGACCCAATCACGGGATAATTATAACAAGACCATGATGTTCGCCCCCATGTCCGGAACCGTGACCCTGGTTAACAAAGAGGTTGGGGAAGTCGCTCTGGGGTCTGCCTTTAGCCGTGACATCATTATGATCATTGCTGATCTGAATGACATGGAAGTTCTGGTAGATGTCAATGAAAATGATGTGGTTGATGTTATGCTGGGAGATACAACTGAAATCGAAATAGATGCTCTCCAGGATACCACGTTTACCGGGATCGTGACCGAGATCGCCCATAGTGCCCAAAATAGTAATCTTGGCAGTCTGGATCAGGTTACCAATTTTAAAGTGCAGATCCGCTTGCTGGACCCCCCCAGTGAGATTCGTCCCGGTATGTCTGCTGCAGTAGATATTCGGACGGACGTCAAACGGGACGTCCTTTTCGTGCCCATCCAGAGCGTCACCATGCGGAAACCCAAACAGCTTGAAGAAAAGCAGGATAAAGAATTGGTCCGGGCCGACAGTAGTCAGGATGTTGAAGAGGAAGACCTGGATCCGGTTGAGGTTGTGTTCGTTTTAAAGGACAACGAGCAGGGCAAGGGTCAGCTGGTAGAGCAACGAGAGGTGATCACCGGAATTATTGGAGAACGTGATTTTGAGATCGTCTCAGGCCTGGAGCTAGGGGAAAAGATCGTTACTGGACCCTATAAAGAGATCAGTCGTGGTTTGAATGATGGAGACAAGGTAAAGATCACCAAGCGGAAGAAGTTCAACGCCGGTGAGAAAAAGCAGTAACCAGGATTCAGAAGACAGGATTCAGAAGACAGAATTCAGAAGACAGAATTCAGAAGACAGAATTCAGAAGACAGAATTCAGAAGACAGGATTCAGTAACCAGAATTCAGAAGACAGAAGACAGGATTCAGAAGACATGAAGGTTGAGTATGCTAGGTCCAGCAAGAAAATTTGAAGATTTACTGGTTTGGCAAAGAGCTCATGCTTTTGTACTATCTATCTATGCCTTGTCCAAGAATTTTCCCAAAACAGAGCAGTTTGGTCTCACTAGTCAATTTCGTAGAGCAGCAGTTTCCGTACCAGCAAATATAGCAGAGGGCTGGAAACGAAGGGGGAAAGCAGATAAGAAGCGATTTTATAATATTGCACAGGCCTCTCTCGAAGAATGCCGGTACTATCTATTACTCACTCATGACTTGGAATATGGTGATACTGAAAACGCAAATTCACTTTGTATAGAAGTTTCAAAACTACTCACTTCATACAACAGTAAAATCTGATAAAATGACGCTCATAATAAAAACAATATATGTTTCTGACAAGAATTCTGGCTACTGGATTCTGTCTTCTGAATTCTAAAAGGAATGTCCATGCCCCTAATCCAAGTCAAAGACCTTTATAAAATATACCAGATGGGAAATGTTGAAGTACGTGCTTTGGATGGCGTATCGGTTGATATAGAATCCAATGAATATATTTCCATTATGGGTCCCTCAGGTTCAGGCAAATCTACGCTTATGAATTTGATCGGCTGCCTGGATACACCAACCAGCGGTGATTTCTTCATGGATGGGGTTAATGTAGCCACCATGACCGATGACGAGCTGGCTCATATCCGAAATAAACAGATCGGATTTGTTTTTCAAACCTTCAATTTGCTGCCAAAATCAACCAGTCTACGGAATGTTGAATTGCCCCTGATCTATAATGGCTCCATCAAAGCTTCAGAGCGTAAAGGTATGGCCATTTCAGCGCTGGAACGTGTCGGTTTGGGTGATCGCACACACCATAAACCCAACGAATTGTCTGGTGGTCAGCGTCAGCGAGTCGCCGTTGCCAGAGCCCTGGTGAATGATCCAGCCATTATCCTGGCTGACGAACCAACCGGAAATCTAGACTCCAAAACCGGTGAAGAGATCATGGCGCTATTTGATGATCTTCATCAGCAGGGCAACACCATTATTCTGGTAACCCATGAGGAACATATTGCTGCCCATGCCAACCGGGTCGTCCGTCTGTTGGATGGCAAGATCTCTGAAGATGTACTCACTCATCGAGCAAAATAAATGGACTTAATAGCTACAGAGGCAGAGTTTTTTGGTTCTCGCAGAGTTCGCAGAGGATCAAAATTAAGTAAATGTATAATGTACAACTCAAATAATACTGAGTTACAAACTCTAATGGGTATAGAAGAAACGACAATTGGTTGAATTTTATGAACGAAAATGATATCTCAAAAATTATCCTAGATTTTTGCATTAAAATACATAGAAAGCTTGGTCCAGGTCTTTTTGAATCAGTTTATGAAAAGATTCTCTGCTATGAGTTGGAGAAAAGAGGGTTGGTATTTCAAAACCAAATAGAGATTCCGATTGAATATGATGGCAGAATATTCGAGAAAGGATTTCGAGCAGATATTATTGTATGCAAAAAAGTATTGATTGAGCTGAAATCTGTTGAAAGTTTAGCCCCTATTCATAAGAAACAGGTTCTGAATTACCTGAAATTTTCAGGTCTAAATTTAGGTCTCCTTATCAATTTTAACGAAAAACTTTTAAAAAATGGATTTCTTCGTATTGTCAACAATCTGGAAGATTTAAAATAAACATGTTCTGGCCTATAATTCAAAGAATGATGTTCAATTCTGTACATCAAACTTCCTCTCTGCGATCTTTGCGTTCTCTGCGAGAAATTGTTTTTAGTTCATTTGCAGCAATTGGAATATTGGCATGAAAAGTTTCTTCTGGGAAAATTTACGCATTGCCCTGTCCGAACTCTGGGCGCATAAAACACGGACCATCCTCACCGGAACCGGCATCGTCATCGGTATCATCGCAGTTTCTTTGATGTCCACCCTGATCAATGGCGTAGATGGTCTCTTCGAGAACAGTATGAAATTTCTGGGTCGTGGAAATCTGTATGTTGAGAAATGGCCCTGGTTTGGCGATGAAGATTGGTGGACCCTAAGAAACCGACCACGGATCGAGCTGGAAATGGCTGATGAAATCCTTGAACGATCTGAGTATGCATTAGTTGTTGCTACTGAAAGAGGACGTTCGGCTAATTTGAGCTACAATGAATTATCAGCAGAAAATATATTTATCCACGGGGTAACCGCTAATTATCCAGAAGTCTCCACAGTGGACGTAGAATTCGGCCGTTTTTTCACCGGTTCTGAAGATCGGACAGGGACTCAAGTGATTCTGCTAGGCTCAGAAGTAGCCAAAACTCTGTTCCCCCTGGAGAACCCCCTCGATAAGTTGATCTTTGCCGGGTCCAAGCGTTTCAGGGTCATTGGTGTACTGTCTGAAATGGGTAAATTTATGGGTGCATTTTCTCAAGACACTCAAGTGTTAATTCCCATGGAGACCTTTAATAAAATCTTCCATGGTCCCTGGGGTATGCGCCGGATTACCGTTAAAGTCCCCGAGGATCATGTGGAAGATGCCAAGGAAGAACTCCGTGGTGTCGTGCGTGTACTCCGGGGATTAAAACCAGGGGAAAAAGATAATTTTGCGGTCAATCAACAGGATTCATTTCGCCAGACCTACCAGGGGATCAAGATGGCGATTGGCGGTACTGGCCTGATAATCACAGCCCTTTCTCTTTTGGTGGGCGGTATTGGAATAGCCAATATAATGTTCGTCTCTGTGAAAGAGCGCACCCGGGAGATTGGCGTCCGCAAAGCCATGGGCGCCACTCGCTCTCAGATTCAAGGCCAATTTCTCATCGAGGCGATACTGATTACTGCCACTGGAGGCCTGGTCGGGTTGATCGTCTCTACAGCAGTCAGTCTGGCCATCAGCAAATTTTTGTTTCCAGCCAGTATGTCATTCGGAATAGCTTTCATGGCCATTGGCCTCAGTGTGGGAGTAGGACTTTTTGCCGGCCTGGCTCCCGCCAGAAAAGGCGCCAAACTGGATCCCATCGAGGCCTTGAGATATGAATAAAAAAATCAAATTTACAGTTTATGGCTGCCACCAAGGCACAAAGACTCACAATGACTTGTTTGATTTCAGTTGGTGCGCGGATTGTTGAAATGATTAACACGACACTAGATTATTTTTCACTAGAACTCCGTGTCTTGGTGCCTTCGTGGCTAAAAAGACCATTAGCAAAATGAGTTGATTAAAATGTATATAAGAACCTCATTAAAAACCTTCAGTGATGCCTTCTTTATGGCTTTGGAGGCAATCCATGATAACCTTCTGCGTTCCATCCTCACTCTGTTGGGGATAGTCATTGGCGTCTTTGCGATCATTGCGGTGATGACGGCTATCCGCACTCTGGAATCATCCATCAACTCCGGGCTTAATGTGTTTGGTTCAGATGTGATCTTCGTTCAAAAATCACCGGTGATCCAGATGGGTGACCATAGTAGTCGTCGGAACTACTGGCGCAGACCAAATATCACCTATGATATGGCCCTTGAGTTGAAAGATCGGATGGTGGGGGCGGAATTTGTTAGTGTCGCTGACGGTACGGGTGGCAAGACCATTCGGTACCGAAAAGAGAAAACCAACCCCAATGTCGGTGTTCAGGGGGTTGATGAATGGGGTTTGGAAGCGTCAAGTCATTCCCTGGATTACGGTCGTAATTTCATTCCTGAAGATATTGAATATAATCGGCGAGTGGTGGTGCTGGGGACAGATGTGGTGGAAAAACTCTTTCCCTATACAGATCCCATGGATCAAACCATTGCCATCAACGGGATTGGTTTTGATGTGGTAGGCGTCATGAAGCGCAAGGGGGAGATGTTTGGCCAAAGCCAGGATAATTTTGTGGTGATTCCCATCACCACCTACCTCCAGTATTATAGCAGCCGCTGGACCTCACTTGGTATCTCCATTAAAGCCCCGAACGCCGAAGATTTCGACCTGGTTAAGGAGGAAGTTATTGATCAGATGCGTATTGTGCGTGGCTTGGGTCCCGCTGAAGAAAATGACTTTGAAGTGACCTCGAATGATGCGCTCATCGAAACTTTTGGCTCCTTTACAGCCGGGATCAAACTCTTTGCCGGAGCGGTCAGTGTCATTGCTCTGGTGGTGGCAGGAATCGGGATCATGAACATCATGCTGGTCTCTGTGAGTGAACGCATCAAGGAGATCGGTGTTCGTAAAGCCATTGGTGCTACCAGGAATAATATTCTATTTCAGTTCCTGTTGGAGGCAGTCTTCTTGTCCCTTATAGGTGGGGTGATTGGTGTTTTGCTGGGAGTAGGAGCAGGGAATATGATCACCCTGGTTCTGAAAAGTGTGGACACGGTGATTCCCGTTGATTGGGTTTTTATTGGGCTCTTCACCTGTTCATTCATTGGCATTGTTTTTGGTATATACCCGGCTTATAAAGCAGCGGGTCTGGATCCGATTGAATCTTTAAGGCACGAGTAGAGCAACCACAGATTACACAGATTTCATTTAAACCTAATTGAATAAGAACCACCTCTCCGGGCACTAGCCTGAGTTTACGCTTTAAGAATTGAGTAATAGTGTAAGTCACTGAAGATGAGTGAGTTAGAATAATAGAGGTGTATTACCTATCGAGTATATCCGCGATTTGTAGAATTTCGGAAAGTTTTTTCTGTTTAGCAGTCA
>JAJRSW010000026.1 GCA_024278595.1 Fidelibacterota bacterium
AACAGGGGGATAAGAAAAATTAACAGGTGATTCCGCATCGATTACTCCACCGTCACGCTTTTTGCCAGGTTTCTGGGCTGATCCACATTACAACCGCGTTCCACAGCCACGTAATAGGATAGGAGTTGGAGAGGAATCACGTTCAAAATGGGTGCGGTAAAAGAAAGGGCTTCCGGTACATATAACACATGGTCTGCCACATCTTTGATACGTTTATCACCCTGGGTAGCCAGGGCGATGACCCTGCCGTGCCGGGCTCTAAACTCTTCAATATTGCTGATGATCTTATCGTAGGTCTTATCCTGAGGTGCAATGGCTACAATGGGCATTGATTTATCGATGAGGGCAATCGGCCCGTGTTTCATTTCAGCAGCGGGGTATCCTTCCGCATGGATATAAGAAATTTCCTTTAGTTTAAGGGCCCCTTCAAGCGCGACTGGAAAGTTAACCCCCCGACCCAGATACAGAAAATTCGAAGCATCGGCATAGAGTTTTGCAATTTCAGCGATCTGGTCAGCCTGCTTCAATATCCAACGTACGTCCTCAGGCAGTCGCTGCATTGCTTGAGCGATCTCATGTCCATCGGCATCACTCATGCCCATGAGTCGAGCCAATTTTAGGGTGAGTAGTGAAAGGACCGTCACTTGCGAGGTAAATGCCTTGGTGGAGGCGACCCCGATCTCAGGGCCAGCATGAATATAGACGCCGGCCTCAGTTTCACGGGCGATGGAACTGCCCACCACATTACAGATACCGAGAACGGTGGCATTCCGGTTTTTCGCCTCCTGAATAGCCGCCAGTGTATCAGCAGTCTCACCGGACTGGCTGATGGCAAAAACAATGGATTTGGCATCCACCAGGGGCTCACGATAACGAAATTCACTGGCATATTCAACTTCAGCTGGTAGACGGGCAAACTGTTCGAACATCATCTCGCCAATGAGTGCCGCATGCCAGGAGGTTCCACAGGCTGTAAAATAACGCTGATCAGCATGCAGGATGGACCCGATCATATGATTAATGCCTCCCAGGTGTGCATTCCCCTCTTCCGGTAGCAAACGTCCACGCATGGCATCATAGATGGTATCGGGCTGGCTAAAGATCTCCTTGAGCATAAAATGCTCATAGCCACTTTTTTCGATCTCCTCCAGGTTAAAGGTGATCTTATGGATTTTTTTATTGACGGGTTTCTCATCGCGGGAATAGGTTTTAATGCCTTCCGGAGTCAGAACTCCGATCTCCTCGTTATCCAGGTAGATCACATCTTTGGAATATTTCAGGATCGCGGCTACATCTGAGGCTACAAAATACTCGTTTTCACCGACCGCCATGATCAGGGGTGCTCCTTTGCGGGTACAGACGATCTTTTCCGGCTCATCAGCATGCACGATAGCCAACCCGTAGGCACCTACCACGTGTGATAGCGCTTCCGATACCGCATGCTCAAGGTTGCCATGATAGGCTCTGCTGATCAGAGCTACCACGACCTCAGTATCGGTTTCACTGGTGAATTCGTAACCGCTATGCTTCAGCTCAGCTTTCAATACCTGATAATTTTCGATGATGCCATTGTGGACGATGGCAACTTTACCATCCTGACTTACATGGGGGTGGGCATTGTTCACGGTTGGTGGACCATGGGTGGCCCAGCGGGTGTGCCCAATTCCGACAGAACT
This sequence comes from Fidelibacterota bacterium, assembly GCA_024278595.1. Classification (GTDB taxonomy): domain Bacteria; phylum Fidelibacterota; class UBA8477; order UBA8477; family JABMPR01; genus JABMPR01. The sequence continues at coordinate 1,677 of JAJRSW010000026.1, forward strand.
ACTGGTTTGTTGACGGGCCAAGGCCCCTTGGAGCGCGCTCACTTTTCCCGTAACTTTTTCCAGGTTGATACCCGTCCCATTCAACAGAGCGATCCCGCAAGAATCGTAACCCCGATATTCCAGACGCTGCAGGCCATCAATGATTACAGGAACTGCATTATTTTGACCAATATATCCTACTATCCCACACATATTGCTACTCTCATTTTATAATTGTTCTGCTAAAGTTCAGGAGTCACAGCGATTCACAGAAGCACCCGAATCCTAAACATTAGAAAAATCGTTAACCCTGGACTGAGTATATTGTTCTTCATGATCTGTCTCTATCGATTCTTAACCAGCTACCTTTTTTTATACGCAAATAATAAGGGTGTCCGGGTCAACTCATGATCAGATAACCCACACCTAATATTAATAGTAATTTTTCAGACTATTTGAGAACAGCAGATTCAATGCTACTCCCACTCAATAGTTCCAGGCGGTTTGGAAGTAATATCATAAACAACCCGGTTCACACCGGTCACAGAATTCACGATCTTGCTGGAAACATCTGCCAGGATCTCATAGGGGATTCTCACCCAGTCAGCCGTCATCCCATCCAGACTATGGACCGCCCGAATGGCCAGGACATTTTCATAGGTTCTTTTGTCACCCATGACTCCGACGGTCTGTAAGGGCAAGAGGACAGTAAAGGCCTGCCAGATCTTGTCATACCAACCTGTTTCATACAGGGTTTCAATAAAGATTCTATCCGCAGCTTGTAACACTTCCAGACGGTCCTGATTTACGGCGCCCAAACATCTCACAGCCAGACCCGGTCCGGGGAACGGATGGCGCCCGATGATCTTGACTGGTACATTTAGCACCCGGCCCACGGAGCGTACTTCATCTTTGAAAAGCTCTTTGAAGGGTTCGATGATCTCCAGAGACATTTCCGCCGGTAATCCACCCACATTATGATGACTTTTAATGGTGACGGCATGTCCGGAGACTGCCCCGCTTTCAATGATATCTGGATAGAGGGTGCCTTGAGCCAAAAAAGTGATCCCTTGAAATGATCCGGCTACTTCTTCGAAAGATTCAATAAATACCCGGCCAATGATCTTGCGTTTCTGCTCAGGATCTTTGACACCTGCCAATTCGGATAGAAATTTTTGGGAATAGTTGTATTGATAGATGTTGATGTGGGAGGCTTCGAAAAGATCTTTTACCTCTGCTGGTTCATTGGCTCTGAGTAAACCATTATCAATAAAGACCGGGATACAGTTCTCACCGATAGCTTCATGCATGAGAAAGGCCAGCACCGATGAATCCACACCGCCACTCAAGCCCAGTAGAACTTTCTGATCCCCCACAGTTTTACGAATCTGCCGAACAGCACCCTCCACAAAACTGGATGAGGTCCAATCGCGACTGCACCCGGCTATTTTAAACAAAAAGTTGCTGATTATGGTCTGGCCCTGTACAGTATGATTTACTTCAGGGTGAAACTGAACGCCAAAGTGAGGGAGCGTGGTGTGGGCTATTCCGGCAATAAGATCACCCGATGAGCGGGCAATCACCTGAAAATCATCTGGAATAGATTCAACATGATCTCCATGACTCATCCAAACTTGTGACCCCTCTGATACGCCTGAGAACAGGGGCGATTCGATGGGAAAATGAACCCCCATTGGACCGTATTCCCGGGTGAGTCCAGGTTCAACGTTTCCCTGATAGTGTTGAGTCAGCAGTTGTAAACCATAACAAACGCCCAGGATGGGAAGTCCCAGATCAAACACTTCAGGGTCAATCTGAGGAGCGTCTGCTTCAAAGCTGCTGCTGGGACTGCCATACAGAATGAGCGCCATGGCACCCAATTCACGAATTTCTAGAGCTGAGAGGTCAGAGCGAACTATGCGACAGTAGACCTGTTCCTCACGAATTCGACGCGCGATCAACTGGGTATACTGAGACCCAAAATCCAGGATCAACACCAATTCATGCATACCGGCTTAGCTCAATTTTATGTTCCACGATCTCAGTGTTTCCAAATATTTATGGTTAGTAAGTTCATAGTACAGCGGGGTAACAGAAACACAACCGGCTCTGACAGAGTTTTCATCCAGCTCTGGATCAGGGTCATCGTAGACGCGTGTTCCAGACAGCCAATAGTAAATGCGTTTCCGTGGATCTTCACGTCGTTCCAGTGTTTCATGATAGGTACCACTCCCCTGCCGGGTAATGCAAAACCCCTGGAAATTCTCGTAGTCACCGGCCGGTACATTAACATTCAGAAGTGTGCCTCGTGGCAGGCCTTCATCCAGAATATGGTTTGTCATGACCTGGGCCACCTTGGCAGCCGGTGTAAAATCCTTTTGGCTAAAAGAGTTCAATGAGATAGCCATGGCTGGAATACCCAGGATAGTGCCTTCATAAGCAGCTGAAACTGTCCCGGAATAAATGATATCCAGACCGACATTGGCGCCCCGATTAATACCAGAAATTACCAGGTCTGGTCGCGGAACCAACTCGCCGTTGATGGCCAACTTGACACAATCAGCTGGTGTACCACCAATTCCCCAACCAAAATGGGCATCTTCTTTAAATATCTCAGTCACTTTCATGGGATCAGAGATGGTGATGGCGTGGCCCATGGCACTCATCTCTGAGATGGGGGCTACAACATAGACCTCAGCCTGATCTGCAAAAATTTCTGCCAAGGCATGGATGCCTCGGGCGTTAATGCCATCATCGTTGGTTAGCAGAATCTTAGGCTTGGACATGCAGGATCTCAAGAATTTCCGTAATCTTGCTCTTAAGATCATCGCGGGCCACGATCATATCCAGGAAACCTTTTTCCAGGAGAAATTCAGCCCGTTGAAAACCCTCGGGAAGATCCGCTCCAATAGTTTGTTTGATTACCCGGGGGCCAGCAAAACCGATCAAGGCGCCTGGTTCGGCCATATTAATATCTCCCAGCATGGCGAAACTTGCGGTCACGCCCCCAGTGGTGGGGTCAGTCATCAGAGAGATATAGGGTATTTTTTCATGATCCAGTTGACTCAGTTTGGCAGAGGTTTTGGCCATCTGCATCAATGAATAAGCACCTTCCATCATCCGGGCACCACCTGAGGCGGAGATAATGATCAGGGGGTATTTTTTTTCGCGCGAGAGGTCTGCTGCTCGGGCCAATAACTCTCCAACCGCGGAGCCCATGCTCCCCCCAATGAATGAAAAATCCATAACAGCCAGAACAACTGGTCGCCCATTTATTTGTCCCTGAATGACCTGAACCGCATCATTCTTGCCAGTCTTCTGTTGCGCCGCTGAAAGTTGATCACTATACTTCTTCTGGGCTTTGAATTTCAAGGGATCACACGGTTTAATATCCTGAAAATAACCCTGGCGACCCTCTGTATCCAGGAGGATCTCGATATAATTTGAGGCCGGAATCCGAAAGTGATAGCCACACTTATAACAGACATTGTTGCTCTGCATCAATTCTGCTTTATATAGAATCTGGCGGCAACTGGGACACTTGACCCACAGCCCTTCTTTTATGTCCTTTTTCTCGGAACTTGCTGTCTGAATATTTTTATCTTTTCGTCGAAACCAACTCATCCAAAATCCTTAATAAATTACAGGTATTTACACCTTTGACATAATAACCTGCAAAGCTAGGGAGACCAAGTTAGTTTGTAGTTGAGAAGTTAATGAGTTTGGATGTTTGCGGGTCTGAAAGTTGGGAAAAATTGGTGAAACCTGGGGCATACAACAATCGGGAGATTTCAGGTAAGCTGAAACTTATCCAGGTTTTTTGGTTAGAAACTGGGCGGGATCCATTTCTTAGCTTCGTAGTGAGCATTGTAAAAGGGTTCCAACTCATCCAGATCGGGCACAGGATCGGCCTGCCTTAGTTCAGCCAGCAGTGCTACATGACCGGCATCTGCGGCAACTTGATGAAATTTTTCGTTGACCGGTTTGGCCGCCGGATCTTCCTTGAGCCATTCGGCAAATCCACGGTCTGCTGTCCCAAAATAATGATCAATTTCCGGACTGGCTAATTCGTCCCAGGGTCCATAGTAAAACTCTGATGTGAGTAGCTCCCCTGCATTTCCCAGATCATAGTCCGCATAATGTACAAAATTCCGATGTGAAAATATAACTGCCCGGCAACGACCCTGTAAACGTTCACGCAAACCAAAAGCCATGGCATCTGTACTTAATATGGGAATCAGAGGTTGCCCAAGTGCCAGGGCCAATGCTTTCATGGTTGCCAGGCCAATGCGTAGTCCATTAAAGCTTCCCGGGCCAATTGCTGTGGCCATTGCGGTAATATTTTGAATGTTCAAAGGGTTGCTTGTGAGGGCTTCGTCAATGAATGGAGCAAGTTTTTCAATATGGATCTGCCCCCCGCTGGCTTCCTTTTGGAACAAGATTTGCCCCTGATCTGACAAGGCAACCGAACAGACGACTGACGATGTATCACAGGCCAGAATCATTGATCCAGGTCCAGTTTACGGGGTGAATCAATTAATATCTCTCGACTGTTTTCAGTAGCTCCCAGGTGGCGGAAGCGAAGACCAATGGCATCTGCAGGGATGGCATCGGCAACGATATCAGCCCATTCAATAATGATAATCGCGCCTGATTCATAGTAATCCCAGATCCCCATTGAGATCAGTTCAGATCCGGTTGACAGGCGGTAGGCATCGATATGAATAATATCCTGATCTTTCCCATGGTACTCGTTGATATAGGTAAAGGTTGGACTCAAGGTATACTCAAGGACCTCATAGTAGGCTGTGAGCCCCTGAGTAAAGGTGGTCTTTCCACTTGCCAGGTCTCCGCTCATAGCCAGGATATCACCGGGTCTCAACTGAGCTGCAACCCGCAGTGCCAGTTTTTTTGTCTCTTCAGCACTGTGGGTTAGAAAATGATAACCTGGCATTATTTGGGTTCCAGATGAACCAAAGGTATGATCATTTCCCACATGCTCAGTCCCCCATGCTGATAGGTATCGGCAAACTTGTTTTGGAATTTCCTGAAGTTATTCGGATACAGAAAATAGTACATTTTCTGAGCGATAGCCATGGTGTCACTCTGACCGTTGGATGGAATCCGGATCCGCTCCGGATCATCCAGATACCAGGCATCTTTCGGACTGGGTTTTAGATTACGCCCCTGTTTAAATCGTAAATTGGTTGAGGCTGAGCGGTCGGCCAAGATCTGGGTGGGCTGCTGCACACGCACACTGCCATGATCTGAGGTTACGATAACTTGGAAACCCTGTTTGGCGGCAGTGGCCAGGACCTCTTTGATCCAGGAATTATTGAACCAGGCCCGAACTATTTCCCGATAACTGGCTTCATTGGGCAAGATCTCCCTGAGTAAGGGAGAGTCAGTGCGCCGATGGGCCAGCAAATCTACATGATTGACAACCAGAGCAACCAGTTGCTGATTTCCCCAGGAGGCAAACTGTTTGGCAAATTGGATCCCATCCCGGTTACTGAGGATCTTTTTATACTTGGCATCTGGTTTCAGGGTCAATCCTGAGCGCCGGATATTGTCACCCAGAAAATCCTCTTCATGTCGATTCAGGCTATGCTCGTCTCTGCCACTCCACCATTCAGGGTGAAAGCGCTGCATATCATCTGGGAAAAGACCGCTAAATATCGCGTTCCTGCTGTATTCAGTTGTGCTAGGCAACAATGAAAAATATCCGTCCCGTTTGATCACATAATCGTTATAGAGCAGGGGTTCCAGCGTCAACCATTGATCCCAGCGCATACAATCAATGACCAGCAAAAGAACCTTTTTATCATCCTCCAGCAGCGGTTTCACGGCATTTGAGAAAACATCAGGAGACAGGGTTGGGCGCAGATCCGATGCCCCATTGACCCAGGTCTCGTAATTCGATTTAACAAACCGGGTGAACAGATCATTGGCTTCATGCTGTTGCTGCAACAGCATTTCATCAAAACCGAGGTCTGGATAATCATCCAATTCCAATTCCCAGGCTGAAAGTTGGTGATGGATATCGATCCAGTCCTGAGGATCTGGGTGGCTTTCCATGCGTTCGGTTAAGCTGGCAAAAGCCTGCAGGTACTTATCTGAGACAGCATCCTGTTTGATCTGACGATTTTCAAGAATTTTAATGATGGCCAGGAGAATTTGAGAAGGGTTGACCGGTTTGGTGAGGTAGTCGCTAATGTGACTCCCGATAGCCTCTTCCATGAGGCTTTCTTCCTCATTCTTAGTAATCATAACGATTGGTAAAGCAGGATATTCAGCCTTTAAAATAGCCAGGGTTTCCAGCCCATCTTTGCCAGGCATATTCTCATCAAGCAGTATGATATCAAATCGTTTTTGGTCACAGAGGACAATGGCATCGTCTCCGTTCGTCACGGTTGTGACTTGAAAGCCCTTACCCTCCAGGAACAGGACATGGGATCGAAGTAGATCAATCTCATCATCTGCCCAGAGTATTTTTCCGCGGATTAGTTCGGTAGTATTCATGGCTGCAAAATATGAGCTGAAGCAGTTGAGGAAACACTATTCTTTCAAGAAATGAGTGTCCGAAGAATTCACCCTGAGTGGGATGCTGGATTCCTTAACAAATAGTGATTTATACCAATTAAATCGTCGCCTGCTCAAATTGTCACGCGGGACTACTTCTCGGTCAGTTGGTAGGAGCCATCCCAATCTTCCGGAGGTGGATCTGCAATGAAGGTTTTGCAGCGTTCAATGTATACCCGACTTGGATTGGTGTTGCGACCTGGAAACATATCCTCCTTAGAATCTGATAGTTTAAAGGCTTCCAGTGCTTCGGTGAACTTTTTCCCGCGGTATAGTTCAAGGGCTGCATGATAGGTTTGCAGCAGGTCTGGGTAGCCCTCAGGGAGCTTACCTTTGGTGGATATAAGCTCGTAGACTCTGACCGGCTCCGTCTTTCCTTTTACGATGGCATAGTCAAGATCCCGCCATTCAAAACCATCTTTGGCAGCCAAATAAGTGGCTTCTGCAACCTGGATGTAAATGCCATACTGTTTTGCACCTGATTCCAACCGGGCAGCTGTATTCACAATATCGCCCATCATGGTATAATTCATACGCATGGCGGACCCCATATTACCCGTCACCATGTCCCCGGTTGCTATCCCAATACGATTTTGCATATGGTGGACGATCTCAGGCCAACGATCTCCTTCGGACTGCCATTTACGGCGTAAGTCATCCAGTCCAAGCTGCATATTTACAGCCGTGAGGCAGGCCATATATTCATGATTTTCCACGGGTACCGGTGCTCCATAGAAGGCGACTATGGCATCTCCAATGTATTTATCCAGGGTACCTTTATGCTCCAGCAGAATATCGGTCATGGCCGTCAAATATTCGTTAAGGAGCTCAACAACTTCTTCAGCAGTTAGTTTCTCGGAAAAGCTGGAAAAGCTCTGAATATCAGTGAAGAAGGCCGTATGAATACCGGCATCGCCACCCAGTTTTGGTTCCTGCTTCTGCGCATACATCTGGTCGATGAGCTCGGGAGCGATATAGGTACCGAAGGTATCTTTGAGAAAGTGCTTGTCCTTTTGTTCAGCCATAAATTTATACAGGACGTTGGTCAGGTAAGTCAAAGCCATGACAGCCAGGGGTGCCATAATGGGAACGAACATTGTTTCCCCTGGAAGTGGTACCAGGATCTCCTCTGAATTTCCAGAGATCCATTTAAATAGCCACAAATGATCCGTGGTAAACAGCCCCACATTGATACTGAATAGAATGATCCCCTCGAATACCACTAGAACGCCACCCCAGAGCGGATTAAAGAAGGCAATGAACAGGTAAGCGATAAGCGCTGATATTATAATAAGGGTTATTTGCGACAGGGCAGAATCAGAAGTGAATTCGATGGTCTTTCCTAGAATCTGAATAAAATTTTGATCCAGTAGGGTTTGGGTGGCATTGGCATGATACTCAAAACCAGGCATAAGGGTGGGAGCCCCCAAATAGTCAAAGAATGCAGTTGATTTGTAATCATGCATGACCTCTACTGAAACGCCGATAAGGCAGATTTTACCCTTAAAGGGACTTTCCGGGATCTGATATTCCGGATCCACCATGCTCAGCATCATGTTGAGCGCTCCATCTGGATTAAAGGTATCCATCCAATCGGTATCTTCTTCAACCACAGGTAATTCGAAATCTTCAGTATCGATGATCCACACCATGGGGAAGCGCTTGAAGGTCTGCCAGGGTTCAGACTTACCGATCCGGGCATGGGATGCGGGACCGTAAATATTGGTCAGAAAACCGGGATGGTCAGAACCGTAGGTTGGAATTTTCAAGGGACCATAATTGAATTCACTCAAAACGGGATCGAAGGTCAAACCTGGCTCATCCGGGATATCCAAATAATACTTGACTGCTTTCATCCCTAAAGAAAGGCGCCAGATATCAGGTTCATGAGCCAAGGCACTAAATACTGGATAGCGGCGGGTAAAGTGGTCCTTATCCTCTTCAATATCCACCAATCCATGATCAGGATTCACCGCCATGATATATTGATTGGGAACGACCAATATCTGGGGCGGAATACTTGATGGTTCAGATTTGATAGTGGAAGCCATGACCACTTCCGTGCCTCTTTCGCGGGCATATTCAATTGCCTCAGCAATAGCTACATCACCATCGACATACCCCTCTGGGAGCACACCATTAAATACGGATAGTACTCTTGAAGTATGGGCATCACGGGTATCAAACTGAATATCAAACACAATGACCTTGGCGCCGACATCTGCCAAGTTCTTGATAACTCTATCCCATATCTTGCCCCGGGGATAAGGCCAGCCGTAATCCCCAAGCAAGCGGAAGGTTTCATCATCAACATCGATGAGGATCACATCTAAACTATCATTGGGATGTTGCTGGTGGGCCGCCCAGGAAGAAAGTGGACCGCGCAGTTGAAAATTGAAGTCCAGGAATTTATAGTTAGCCAGATCAAGTAGACCCAGAATTTGAAGTGTAAGGGCCACAATAATTGCTAAGACCGTAAATAAAATTCCAGTGCCATATTTTTTCAACATGCTAAACCCTAATTTTTATTTTGCAGGATCGTAATATTTTCAAATAAATCGCGTCATTATTTCTGGATATTCGTAGCCAGTAGAATTACAGTAGAAGAGTGTCATTATCTAATAAAAACTTGGCGACATGGCAAAAAGTATTTTGAAAACCACGGAATGTACCTATGTTTATTTAATATTACAACGTACGACAAATACATCTAAGTCCCTAAATAACAAGACTCTGCGCCTCTGCGAGTAGAAGATCCCGACAATCGTGTCGGGGAGGGACTTTTTGCGGAGGCGTCACCCTTGAATACTTTTTCAGATGTGAGGGGCTTTAAAATGTCATTTCAAATCGAGCGGAAACTGTATTGTCAATATAGTTGGTGTAATCACTGACATACTTGCGTTGTTCATAACTGCCAATGAGCCTGGTTTTGACCACTCCGCTACCAACATTTAAGGTCCGGAATGTATATTGCCCATTGATTTGGATATTTGATTGAGTTTTCAGCGATGCGGTGAGAACATCATCCAGATATTTTTCTGATTTAAAGGTCATATACTGAAAACTTCCCCGGAGGATCAGGTGGTTGCTAAACAGTCTATAGCCGGCTCCCAGACGGTATGTGTTGAAAGTATTTGATTGATAGCTCGGATCTTCAGTATCATAGAGTTGATTGCGATTATTACGAATCGAAAGAGTGGTGGTAAGCGGAATTCCCCATTCGGATCTTAGATTAAGACCATAAAGGTTTGAGGCTCTTAACAGTCCTTCACGGTCAATCACTGTATTATTCATATCTGAGCGCATCAGGTTGAAGGAGAAGGTGTTGTTCACTTGTCCGGTCTTGAGTATATAGGCTAAATTTACATTTGTGCTCAGGGATTCATTAAGTTCTCGATTGTCAATGATAATAGTCGAATCCCCGACCCATGAATGGGTCGTATCATCGATATTATTATCACGAGTGAAGAATTTCATGTTTGTGGAGATGGTTGGCAATCCACGTCCCGGGTTCAGAGTGATCCCTCCGCTAAAGGCGTTCTGAACCAGCCGGGGATCGGAAACAGGATCAAGCGATGTTGTGTTATTTTTATAGGATTGCCAGCCAACATTGAGATACAACATATTGTTGAGCAGGCGAACCTTATCTGTGACCTTCCAGCCATTCCAGCCCTTGCCATCCAGACGTAGCACAGGACTACCCAGAGCCTTGTAGCCAGGTCCCACATGGTAATAATCAATATGGATAAAATTTCCATAGTAATTCAGCCTGGTGGCAAAGTGGAGCGCCAGGGTAGAGAGTGCCGCCAGGACATTGCCGGCTTCCAGATTATCCAGATCAACTGGCATGATCAAGTTTTCATTTATGACAAAATAATCGGCCAGTAGCCCTGGATCGAACTCACCATCAGCCAGGAGGAACTTTAATCCTGCACCAGAAATTGCATCATCCAAGGTAGATAAGGGAACGCCGATCTTGTTACCTTCATCATCAAGCTCTCCAAATGACCCAGTTCCCAGGTGCCCATCCAGTGTGGTATCAGATAATAAACCAAAGGTGTCTAATTGGTCCCTGGTAAGGGGGCCGTCGAGAATATTCCGATTGTGGAGCGAAAATGCGGCACTGCCTTCCATGACAAAACGATGATTGTCGAAGGCGATCTTGAGATCAGAGCCCACGACGATGTTGTCTTCCGGGTTACTGCCCTTCAGAAAATATTGGAGAGTTCGGGTACTGTCATCCAGCGTAAATTCTTCAGCTCCAAATGGAACAGTTATCGGACCTGTTTCTCCGGTCAGCACTTCAGAAAAGGTGCTTTCATCCCACCAGTCGGGACGGACTGCGACACTATTGACACTGTCTCTGGTGTGGACATAGAATAGACCCAATTGGAAATTCTTGCCACTACCAAAACTGGGACGTACAGCAAACAAACCACGCTCAAAGCTATAGCCTGTCCGTTTCCACTCCGCACCGGTGCTATCAAACGCCGCCCGACCTGTAATCGCCCGCGCTGTTTGCCCAGTGACGATATGAAGATTAACATATTTAAAACGCAGGTCGATATTATGGCCCCTGACGCGTTTACCCCAAAGTGCCAGTCGGTTCATCATGGGAGTCTCATCACCATAAGCATATTTTAGCCAGGAGGTTCTGATTTTCACTCCGTAACGATTCTGAGGTTGGAGAGTTGAATCCTCTTTGGTCGTCAGATTGCCAAATATTTTGATCTTGGCCCAGTCAAAATTGATACTGGTGGAGAAATCGGCCCGGGAGACATCCTGAACTGTGGGTGAGTAGACGGGCACAGAAATGGTATCACCGTCAACAACCTGATCGATCTCAGACTCTCTGACATTGATGAGATCCTGGCGATGGCTGAAATTGAGATTCCCGTTCACCCTCACTTCGAATATTTGCTGAGCCTGGCTACGGATATTGAAATTCCAGGACGTTGAAGAGAGGCGTACGCCGTAAATATTTGAGACCTCAATAAATATACTGTGTTTACCGGCACTCAGTGCATCCGGTTTGTAGGTAATCAGATCGGTGGTCACCAAGGAATAGGCAGTGACATCAACATTATCAAAAAAAACCCGAACTGAGTTAATATCAACATTCTCTAGATTGAACAGTGAAACGGCCACGATCATGGGTTCCCCGAATGGAATGATTGTTCCAGGATCGGGCGTTAAAATAATCAATTCACCGAAATTCTCCACTGCCTCCTCTGACTTGGCTGCCAACCCGGGTTCAGAGACAGCAACATACTGCGGATTGGACAGGGGATCTTCATCGGCTGGAAAGGCTACCAGCCCGCCATTTTTTAAACTCAAGACGATCACATACTCTACTCCAGGGGCACCGATGATCTCACCGGGTAGATCACCCGAGAGTTTTAAATCTCCCACGCTCATAAATTCTTCAAGATAGCCTACTTGACCAGCCAATCGATACAGGATCTTCGCATTCTGAATCTGATCCAGATCACCGGTATAGATAGCTTCTATGTTTAGGGTAGATCCTTCAATGGCTTCACGGGGGGCAATATGGATGATCTCGCCCTGTTGTTGCATGGCGAAAACATTGAACCCCAGCCCCACTAGTAATATGGCAAGTAAGTGTTTCATATTGGAAGTCTGATATGTCAGATCTTATTCAGCGTATTCGATTATGATGAATTTTTCAGAATTAGTTTCTTCATTGACCATGCGGATCCGCAGCTCATGAATGGTGCTGCCAGATTCTTCTTCCGCACCCTCTTCCTCAGGATCCTCAGGAATATCCTCATCGTTGGTCTCCTCCACTTCAACTGATCCATCAGGATTAGACGTGGCTGTTTCATCAGCGCCGACATTCTGTACAGTACCACTGACTAGATTCTCGACTTCAACAATGCCTCCGATAACGATAAAGACGTCTCCATTCTCATCACTGGTGACCCACCATTCAGTCCCTTTTACGGAAGCCACCGAGGTGGGAGTGGCGATTCGAAACTCACCTTTTTGTTTTTTTACGGTGGCTTTTATGGTCCCATAGTCCAGTGAGATCGTTTTTGATATCTTGCCCCGTTCGACAGCAGCGAGGATGACCATTTCGGAGTTACTTTTGACCTTGATCTGACTTTTATCATCCAAAAAGAAAATGGCGACAAAACCATCTTCCCCGGTTTTGATCCAGTCATTATTTTTTAACTGGGTGCCCATGACTGCATTTGGAGAATAGTCATCGGCGTTAAATTTTTTATGAAAGGTAGTTCCCTTTGATTTTGCTATGACACCAATTGGCTCTTGAGCGATAGCACTTGTTGACACAAGTATCAGGAGAATAGTAGCAATTTTATAGAAATACTTCATGGGGATCCCTCTATTGTGTCGTGATGCTCTCGATTTCGTAGGCCCCGCTCATAAGCTGAACCAGGAGAGCTCCAAAGTCAGTTGTGTTCATGTTCTCACCATCGAGGGTGATCTCAGCGCATTCACCATAGCCTTCCAGGGGACCATTGGGTCCAAATAATATATTGTACTGACTATCCCCCAGTACATTGCGTAACTGTTGTTGGCAGGGAGTAATGGTTTGTCCTGCCTCGGTGATGGTAAAGCTGTAGATTTCACTGGGAGACTCCTCCGCAGAGCCGGTGGTTTGGCATATTTTTTTTATCTGCCAGGCGTAGGCCTTGCCCACCTCAAGTGGGCGTCCATTCACAGTTGAATAATCCAGCTGGAAGGAATTCCCCACAGAGGCGAAGGAACCATCATCAGGAAAAGGAAAAGAGGCTTCGCTCTGCATGGCATCTTCTGGAGAACTATGTTGAATTGGATTGTATTCACAGATCCTTATGTAGTAGTCATCACAGCCGGTGGAATTCCATTCAAAGGTAGGATAAGTATCACTCACGAACTCATACCCATCAGGTGGAAATATGAGATCAATATTGGCAGGTTGTTCGATAATAATGGTCTTGCGTTGGTTAAAACCGATATAATCAATGGTTGCGTTGGGATAATCTGGTGCTGAAATATTTAGTTCAAAATTATATTGACCATCTGGCATGGTGAGGTTGGCAGTAATAGCTGCCTGGATCGCATCAAACAAATCTCCGCTAATAAACTCTTGTTCGATTACATTTATATTGATCTCGTTACCTAGTTCATCGGTAAAGCCCGTATTTGCCAGATCGGGGCTCAGCATCCGGTTGTCAATGGAAATGGGCGCCATCAGATCTGTCGATATATTAACAAAAAAGATCGGGGTTTGATTCAGGTCTATGTAATCCGGGCTGCCGGCCTCTTTGACGGAGAAGGTTGCAGTTAAGGATATAACTATATTCAAGTTGAGAATCGTATCCTGAC
>JAJRSW010000027.1 GCA_024278595.1 Fidelibacterota bacterium
CAAGACTGAAGATTCTGAGCAAATCCATTGGGAAACACGCATCGTTCGTCGTATTCATAAACGCAAACAGTATATTGCTACCTGCTCTTGCGAGGGAACCCGTCGTATAGTAAGCGCACCCCCGGTCATCAAAATCATACCAAAGGAATGCTTTCATTTGAGTTCTGGGTTCAGGTGCTCATGGAGAAATTCCTTGTTTACTATTGTATTATTACACATAGAGCATATTCCGTGTTTTTCCAAATACTTTTTGCGAGGCCGTCAATTGTTGTGAGTGTTAATTAAAAAGTTGCTTTATTATGGTTCGGTGTCTAACTCTCGGCACACTTGGATTTTCATTATTTTCCTATATCATATACCTAATAATGCCTTAGTCTACATTATTCGTGAACTATTGCCACGAAGAGTATTGAAGTTCTGAACAAGGTCATTTTAAACAGAATTATTTGCATCTGTGAGTGATAATTTTTGATAAGCTTATTTTTTTAAAACTTTGTCTTCGTGACTTAGTGGCCATGAATTATTCAGGTTAGTACAGCTCACCTGTAAATATTTATACCAGGCACATATTTTACTACAAATGTTTGTATAGATTAGTTATTAATACTAGACAATACGCCTTCTTCATATTTAATTCTAGGCATGACAATCGGATGTTTTATTTTTAGGGCAAAGTAGATTTTAGCTATCACAATTGATGACAATATGTGTAATGTATACATCGGGTTTCAATCCCGAGTATTTATAGGTACGCATTAATGTTTATCAGAGCATGGATACTTAAATAATGATAAATAAACAGGTTAAACGAGGAGGAATCGATGAGTTTTAACGCTAAAAGAATGCTTGTGCTTACCCTTGCAGTCGTGTTGGTGTTTGGTTTTGCCAGTCAGGCATTTGGCCAGGCAGCCCTGCAAAAGGTAATGCAGGAGCGCGGGTTAACAGAGAAGGATATTCTCGCTGCCGCCAAGACCTACACTCCCACTGGTGGTCGTGATGAGTACCTGGTTTTCAGCTCAGGTGGTCAAAGTGGACAAATAATTGTCTACGGAATCCCTTCCATGAGAATTCTGAAGTACATTGCTGTTTTCACACCGGAACCCTGGCAGGGTTATGGCTTTGATGACGAGTCAAAAGCTGTTCTGGCCGGGGGTCGCATCCGGGGTAAAGATATTACCTTTGGTGATAGTCATCATCCTGCTTTTTCTGAAACTGATGGTGAATACGATGGCCGGTATGTATTTATCAATGATAAAGCAAATCCACGGATCGCTGTGGTAGATCTCCATGATTTTGAGACCAAACAGATCGTGGCTAACCCCTTCTTTAAATCAGCTCATGGTGGTGCCTTTGTCACTCCCAACAGTGAATACGTCATGGAAGCTGCGCAGTACGCGGCACCATTTTCAAGTGGTTTTGTCCCGCTTGAAGATTTTAATGAGAAATACCGAGGTGGGGTTACCTATTGGAAGTTTAACGGAGAAAAGGGTCGGTTGGTTCCAGAGGAATCCTTCACTTTTGAACTGCCACCTTATAGTCAGGATATTAGTGACGCCGGAAAAGGTCCCAGCTTTGGTTGGGGTTTTACCAATTCATTTTGCACCGAACGCTATATAGGTGGTATTGAGAGTGGTCGCCCACCTTTTGAGGCTGGTTGTTCCTCTAAAGATACTTACTTTATGCATGTTACTAACTGGAAGAAAGCTGCTGAATTGGTAGCTAAAGGCAAAATTAAAAAAGTTAATGGCCAGTATCTTATCACCATCAAGCAAGCCATCAAACATAAATTACTCTATCTCATTCCAGAACCAAAAAGTCCTCACGGAATTGATGTAACCCCAGATGGAAAGCACATTATTGTGTCTGGAAAACTCGATAGTCATGCCTGGGTCTATAGCTGGGCCAAGATTGAAAGAGCTATCAAAAAGAAAAAGTTTGAAGGTAAAGATCCTTACGGAATTCCGATCATTGCTCTGGAAACAGCGCTTGAGCGGTCTGTCAATGTTGGACTTGGACCACTGCATACGCAGTTTGATTCTAAAGACGGAGTGGTCTACACGTCTATCTATGTAGATTCCCGGATCACTAAATGGAATTATAAAACTGGCAAGGTCCTGGATATGATCCCGATCCATTACAATGTTGGTCACCTGATGACCATGGAAGGTGACAGTAAATCTCCTGACGGTAAATATTTAGTGGCTCTCAATAAATTATCCATTGACCGTTTTAATCCGGTTGGACCTTTGCATCCCCAGAACCACCAGTTGATCGACATTAGTGGATCCAAGATGCAATTACTGTATGATATGCCCATCCCCATGGGTGAGCCCCACTATGCTGCCGCCATTAAAGCAGACAAGTTAAAACCAGCTGTTAGATACAAATCTGGTTGGGATAGTCGTACAGACAGTCGTTCGCCTTATCGTACAAGAGCAGGTCGTGAACGTATCGAGCGTAAGGGAAACAGGGTTCATATTTATGGTACATTAATTCGGTCCCATATTAATCCTGAGATCGTATCTGTAACCGAAGGCGATGTGGTCTCTTTCCACTTGACCAATCTTGAGCGTGCTCAGGATGAGGTTCACGGTTTCTCCATGTACGGCCAGAATATCCAGCTTTCCGTTGAGCCAGGTAAGACTGCTTCAGCAACCTTCACTGCCGACAAAGCTGGTGTGTACCCTTATTATTGTACGGAATTCTGCTCTGCCTTGCATCTTGAGATGCAGGGATATCTTCTGGTTAAGCCCAAGGGCTATAAGGATACCAAAAAGAATATTGTAGACAGCCACAAATACACCAAAGCTGATTATGAAACCCAGGTTGCAACCAATATCGCAACCCAGGATATTATTAACCAGGTTGTGGGTTATATTACCGAGCGGAACTACACGGATTTTGCCATTGTAGTGGCCTTGGTTGAAGATGCAACTGATCAGCTCGGATTTGCTGCTGAAGCAAAAAAGAAGTCTGAAGATGCAGCCCTGAAGGGTGATTATCAGAATGCTATGCTGTGGGCCAACCAATGGTGGCAATATCAGGTTAAAACTGCTGACTTAGGTTTGCGTGCCAAGACTCACCTCGATGAGAATGGCGCAAGAAAAGTTAAGTAATCGGCAATATCTAACCCTGGATAAAGGGTAAAATTATCAATGTGTCGGGTTCCGGAAGAAAATTAACGGGAACCCGACACTTTTTATGTTAGTTATAGTATTTATTACACGCACTAGAAGTGGAGATATAATATGAAATGGATTAACTCAACAATAGTACTGATGGTCAGCCTGACCACTCTGGTCTCCATTTCTGCCTGTGGGGGTGGAGATAGTGAGTCAGCCAAACCAGTAGCCGAAACCAAAGAGGTTACTAAGGCTGCTCCAGAAACTAAGGCCATAGCTGAAAATTCAGCTGGTGCTGAGCTGTACAAAACAAAGACCTGCTTTACCTGTCACGGCCTGGATGGAAAAACACCTATTCTACCCCAATATCCAAACATTGCAGGACAAACTAAAGAATACGCACTTCAGCAAATGATCGACATCAAGGCTGGTACTCGGGCAAATGGTTTAACTGCTGCCATGAAGGGTATTATGCACCTGGTTTCAGATGAAGAGATGGAACTCCTTGCAGAATATGTTGCTACCTTTCCTCGTCGTGAAGGTGGCCTTTCTACTGCAAAAGATTCTGAAGGCGCCAAGCTTTTCAAAACAAAGACCTGTTTTACCTGTCACGGAGCTGATGGTAAAACCCCACTTCTGCCAAACTATCCAAAAGTTGAAGGCCAAAGTGCTGAATATGCTCTGCAGCAAATGCAGGATATCAAAACCGGTGTTCGCAATAATGCTCAAACTGCCGCCATGAAGGGTATCATGCATTTGGTTACTGACGAGGAAATGACTATCCTGGCAACCTACTTGTCTACATTGGTAGAATAGATTAAGACCAAAGGAGAGATTCTTATGAAAAAAACATTACTTTTGATAATAGCTGCAACGCTGTTAACCGTGATGCCCCTCAGTGCTCAACAACATTGGATGAATGAGGGCGGTGATCGTGAAAACGCCATGCATTTGACCCCTGACCTGGAAAATGGGCTGGATGTCTTTGAAGTCTGTTCCGGTTGTCACCTGCCTGAAGGCTGGGGAACCAAAGAAGGAACCTTCCCCCAGCTAGCTGGTCAGCTGGCTCCTGTTTCTATCAAACAGCTGGACGATATCCGTCAACTCAACCGGGATAACCCTACCATGTACCCTTTTGCTCTCCCCCGTTCTATCGGTGGCGCTCAGGCCCTGGCTGATGTTGTTGCCTACATCGAGAAGCTGCCCATGAACCCGGACAATGGAAAGGGTGAGTGGGTCGCCGGTACCATTGAATACAGACGGGGCGAGCAATTATACCATGATAATTGTATCCAATGCCATGGCGAAACCGGTGAAGGTGATGCTGAAAAGTTCTATCCCTTGATCCAGGGCCAGCACTATAATTATATGTTACGGCAATTTGAATGGATCCGGGATGGAAAACGGCGCAATGCCAATCCTGATATGGTCAAACAAATTGCTGGTTTTAGTGATAAAGATATGCAATTGGTGATCAATTATGTGTCCCGGATCCCTGTGCCCAAAGAAAAACTTGCTCCGAGCGTTGACTGGCTGAACCCAGATTTTGATTGATCGGATTTAAAATGTCCACACAAATGATTTCATTTTTGAAGATCAAACTACCCGTCATTGTGGCGGCTCTGTTATTGATCCCGATCTACACCCTCCCCATTTGGTGGGTGTCATTGACCGCTCCCAATTATCCGGTTGAAACCTTCCCGGATGGGGTCAAGATCCACTTCCACATGACCGGAGTGTTCAATGGTTGTCAGGCAGTTGAAAATGAAGAGATCGTTGAGGATGAGGCGTTGGACTGTGTCCATGAAATGGACACGATCAACCACTATGTAGGTATGTTTCCCATTGCCTCTGGTGCGCCCATCGAACATTCGCTCTCTTTCTTTTTGTTGATCCTACTGGGACTCATGCTGCTCAGCACTCTGGTAGATGACCCCCATAAACGCACCATTGCCATGTCAGTTAGCTTTTCCGTAGTTGCTGTCTGGCTGGTGCTGGCACTTTATCTGCCTAATGGCCTCCATTTCCACAGTGGAGAATACCTGTCTGGTCGGGTCTCTGCGCTGGGGCAGGAAGGCGATGACACTGAAAAGCCCATGACGGCTGGAGAGGCTCTTATCGCCAGCCTGAAGGCCTCGCTGGCATCCAGTGGTGTTGATGTAGCTGATGATAAGGAGGCAGATCTTAGTCAAAAAGAAAAGGATATTGCCTTTCTCAAATCGGCCTTCGAATCCAGCCAGAAAAAACTGGCAATTGATGAAGAGTGGGAAGGTAGCGGCATTCAACTTTTAGGCTGGCACTACCGAACGAGCCTGGCGCGCTACTTCAATAATCCAGCTGTGATCAACCCCAAGGTAAAAACCATGACCACAGCAACTAATCTGGTGGTTGGTCTCATCATTCTGGCCATGATTGCTTTTGTGTTTGGCGCCCGCAAGACAAACGGTTGGATCTACAAATTACTGATCATCATACCCGCCAGTTTACCGGCTATATTTGTGCTAATCTATTCCATATGGCTCGGTTGGTATGGCCATCGGATGAGTGACATGGGTGCTTTCACACTCAAGCCATTCATGCCCACCGTATTTGGGCAGGGTAAAGTGGCGCAGTTCACCACCAACTCCTATCCTCACGTCGGCTTCTTTTTAATGCTGCTGGCATCGGCATTGCTGGTGTACTCCCTGTTAGCCCAACGTAACCAACAATCAGGGAATTCAGAGGACAGTGAGTCTTAACCAAACACCTTCTGTAAAGAATGCTTTATTAAACCAGGGGAAGAATCTTATAATCCTTCCCCTGGTTGTACTGCTCCTGGCCGCTGAAGCCCATGGCGCCTATCCCTCGTTTCAAGACCTGGTGGATCAGGCAGGAAAAGATGCGCTGCTGATTCCTGAGCCTGGTATCTATGCTGGTCCAGTTGTTATAGAATTTCCCATTACCATCGATGGCCAAAACAAAGTTACTATTGATGCTGGTGGAAAAGGGTCGGTTATCTATATCGTAACAGATGGCGTAACGGTTAAAGGTTTACGCCTGACCAACTCCGGTAAATCACATAATGATGTTGACGCTGGGGTTCAGGTTCGGGGTAATTTTAACATCGTAAAAGACAATATTATTGATGACTGCCTGTTCGGTGTGGATTTGCAGCAATCTGACTTTTGTATCATCAGGCGTAATCATATCTCCTCCAAAGATTTTGATCTAGGTCAGCGGGGAGATGCGATTCGCCTCTGGTATAGTTTTAAAAATAAAATAGAAGATAACAGTATCATCAATTCTCGGGACGTGGTGATTTGGTACTCGGCAGATAACACAATCACAGGGAATACGGGGACAAATAGTCGTTACTCCCTCCATTTCATGTACTCACGCTACAACCTGGTTGAGAATAACAGTTATTACAACAATGCTGTGGGAATTTTTCTCATGTACAGTGATGGTATTATTGTCCGGAATAATCTGATCGCCCACGCAGCTGGACCGACAGGGATTGGGATTGGTTTTAAAGAGACCTCCGATGTGATCATCGAGGGCAATGAAATTTTATATTGTGCCAGTGGGATGTATATCGACATTTCTCCCTTCCAGCCCGATGAGATTAATCTCTATACCAATAATTTGATTGCCTACAATGGCATCGGAATTCGGTTTTTAAATGATTGGCATGGCAATGAATTTCGCCGGAATCAATTCGCTGGGAATTTAACTCAAATTGCTGTTGGTGGTGGTGGCAGTGCCAATAACAATGTCTGGGAAGGCAACTACTGGAGTGATTTCGAGGGCTTTGATTTAGATGGCGATAAAGTTGGTGATAAACCCTATGAATTATATAGCTATGCCGATCGCCTTTGGCAAGATGTAGCCTTTGCCCAATTTTTTAAAGGCTCTCCCATGTTGGAAGTTCTGGATTTCCTGGAGCGCCTCGCACCTTTTGCTGACCCCCTGCTGATCCTCCAAGATCATACGCCCAGCATTGACCCTATCGAGGTTGAAGAAAAAACCAACCGATATGATGAGGGACGCAGACGATTATTAGAATTATTGGAAGATAAGACTGATGAACCGGAAGATAATCGGCCTCGGTTTTAGTTAATGTGATTACTGATCATGTTTAATAGTATTATATTTCCCTTTCGCAGAGCGCGCAGAGTCGTAAAGATTGTGCTTTAACGATGCCGATGTAATGGTTTCGTTGAATTCGTTGTAAAAAATGAATGAGGTAAGGCGCTATATATGAGTATAATTAAAATAAGTAGACGAAAGTTTCTAAAAAGTCTAGCATTTGGATCAGCTGTGGTTGGCGCTGCTATTCTGGGTATCATCCCCGCCATTAAGGGCTGGGTTCGTAAAATGCGTCCGCCTGGCGCCCTGCACGAAGATCAGTTTCTGGCTTCCTGTATCAAATGTGGACAATGCGTCCAGGTGTGTCCCGTAGATGCCATTAAATTAGCTGACCTTACTGATGGTATTGGGGTCGGTACTCCCTATATCGCAGCCCGTGACCAGGCCTGTGATTTCTCCTGTGATGGCTTACAGTGTGTCCTGGCCTGTCCCACCGGTGCCCTCACCCATGAGATCAACTATGCTCATGAAGCCGAAATGGCAGTGGCAAAAGTGGTAGCACCAACCCGCTGTCTGGCTGCCCAGGGTAAGGGTTTCAAAGGTTTTGCCCGGGGACCTGAATTTGATGGCAAGTTGCGTTACAACGAAATTGATCGCTGGAACCCCATTCCCTTGAACGAACACCCCTATGACCTGGAAAGTTGTGACCTGTGCGTTCGTATGTGTCCGATTGAGATCAGGATTTCCATGTGTGAGGCGGGTACCCCGCCTTCAGGTGAGGAACGTCAATGTCCCCCGGAACATGCTATTCAGATGGTCTCAACAGGGGTTTCTGAGAGCGGATACACCTTTCTTCCAGAGATCCTGGATGGGTGTGTCGGCTGCGGAGTCTGTGAAATGATTTGTCCCGTTGATCCGCCAGTGATCATCATGGAAGCCTATCCTGGGTCAGGGAGAATATTTTGAGCAGGTTAACCCAATCTCTCGCTCAGCTTTTTGGCAGAAGTCCCACCAAACCTGACCCTGCTAAATTTTCCGAAGCTGCAGTTAGGATCCATGAGGAACATCGAAAAAGAAAATCCAAAGCTGAAGTTCTGGCTATCCATGAAGCCCGGGAAGCGCAAGCAAAAAATACGTTCTGGCGCCGACGTCGCTGGACGGTCCTGATCTCTGTAAACCTATTTTTCGTTGCTTCCAGCGCCCTGCATATCAATGCCCTTGAGGGTGCTCTCACCGGATCACGATTTGTCGGGTTTCACATGGCTGATCTAAACTCTGCCCTGCAGGTGATGCTGGCCTTTAAACAAGTCCTGATAAACCTGCTCATCGGTACCATTACCATCGCGTTGATCTGGTGGCTGCTGGGTGGTCGTACCTTCTGTGCCTGGATCTGTCCCTATCATCTGCTAGCTGAATGGGCTGAAATCCTGCATCTAAAACTGAGGGCCAAAGGCTGGGCCATGGATATAAAATTCGACCGGGGTATGCGTACCTGGCTTTGGCTGATCTTTGCCGCCCTGGCCTTTATCAGCAGTTATACCGTATATGAAACTATTTCACCCACTGGCATACTGAGCCGGGCACTGATCTATGGTCCCGGTCTGGCTTTGATCTGGGTTGCTCTCATCCTGCTGTTTGAGATCTTCTTTTCCAGACGCGCCTGGTGTCGCTATGCTTGTCCAATTGGTTTAACCTACGGTCTCGTTGGTGCCACCTCACCCATGAAGGTTCAATATCACCTGGAAGGGTGTTTCCATGATGGCGCCTGCCGGCAGGTCTGTCTGGTCCCCCATGCCCTGGAGATCACAAAACCCCAACGCGCCACAGAAACACATCTCGATATTGGAGCTGATTGTACCCGTTGTGGCCGCTGTGTAGAAGTTTGCCCCACTCAATCACTAACATTTGAATTCAAAGGACTAGGTCAGAAAAAATGATCCAACTGAAATCGCTTAAAAAAACCTTTCGAAAAACTCGGGTACTGCGAGGGCTTGATCTCGATCTGGCTCGCGGCGACCGCATGGCCCTGGTTGGTTCTAATGGAGCCGGTAAAACCACGTTAGTCCGCTGCCTCCTGGGACAATACACTTTCGAGGGTCAGGTACTGGTCAATGGACTATCTCCCCGTGAACATCGCCGAGAGGTCCTGAAACGAATTGGGTTTGTTCCCCAGTTACCACCCCCGATAAAAATGACTGTTGATCAGCTGGTTCAATTCTCAGCAGATCTGTGTGATGCGGATCCACAACACATGCTTGATGTAGCAGCTCAGCTTGGATTACCCATCGATGAGGTTCGAAATCGAGTCTTCGTACGCATGTCCGGCGGTGAAAAGCAGAAACTACTCATTGGAATTGCCCTGGGGCGTGATGCTGAAATTTTGATCATGGATGAACCTGCCGCCAATCTGGATCCGGAGGCCCGCCAGGTATTTTTCAATCTCCTGGCCGAACGCCTGGATCGGGTCACCATGATTATCTCAAGTCATCGTCTGGATGAAGTTGCCGCGCTGGTAAATCGAGTGGTCGAATTAGATCGCGGACTGGTTGTACTGGATGACCACGTTGATGATACAATAGATATGAGCAGTGTACTGGATTGCCGTATCCAGCTATCGCAAGCCAATGATGCCTTTCGTAAGTCGATCTCGGAGTGGGGCTTTAAGTTGAATGAGGATACTTGGCTGGGACAGGTTGCCGGTCCTGACAGATTGCGTTTTCTTGGTGTTCTTTCCCGCTATGCCGGGCTGATCCAGGGCATCGAAATGAAGGCTAATAATGCGTAAAACCCTGTGGATACTACCGCTTATCATAGGTATTACCCAAAGCCTATTGATATCCTGTACGCCGGAAGAAAAGACCGGCCCGAAAGAAGTCCGCTGGGATCGGACCTCATGTGAGCTCTGTCAAATGGCGGTTAGCGATCATTTTTATTCCGCTCAGATCCGGGGTGGTGCTGGAGATAGACCTACACAAGTTTACTACTTTGATGACCTGGGTTGCGCCACGCTCTGGTTGGTGGATCAGGACTGGAAAAGTGATCCCCGGACAGAGATCTGGGTCAATGATCATAAAACCGGTGAATGGCTGAATGCCCGAGAAGCGGCGTATACCACGGGCAATATTACACCGATGGACTTCGGGCTTGGAGCTACTTTGCAAAGCGCTAAGAATACCTTGAACTATCAGCAGGCCGTGAAACACATTTATCAGGATGAAGAACGCAAACAACAAAAGCGGGCTCGCGACATCAACAAACCTTTATCACAGAACAGGGATAATTAATGAAGCATCTACTACGTATGGCTCAGGCTGATATTGGCGAATCCATCCGTGCCCGCTGGTTTTTCGTCTATACCGTGGTTTTCGGAACAATTATGGTCGGTCTATTAGTCTCTGGGTTAACTGAATCCCGAATTATGGGCTTTACTGGCCTTTCCCGTCTATTGGTAACCTATATTCAGATCACTATGGCCATCCTGCCCATATTTATGCTGATCACAACGGTTCGTTCGGTGGTGGGAGATCGTGAAGCTGGCGTTTATGAGTATATGCTTTCTCTTCCTGTGGGACTGGCTGCCTGGTATTGGGGAAAATTACTGGGGCGCTTTATTGTAATTTTTCTCCCGGTAATCCTGGCAATGATGCTGGCCGTAGGCTGGGGTCTGATCAAGGGGGTCGCCATACCCTGGTCTCAGGTGATCCTGTATACGATCCTTCTGGATGCCTTGATCATTTGTTTTCTGGGTATCGGCATGCTCATCTCAACCCTGTCGAAATCTACGGATGTCGCCCAGGGCGCCGCCTTTTTGATCTGGCTGTTTCTCTTACTATTCCTGGACCTAATCCTGTTGGGAACTCTGATCCGGGAAGGCCTACCGGCTGAGATGGCTGTTGGTATCGCTTTGTCAAATCCACTGCAGGCGTTCCGAACCGCCACCATGCTGCTGTTCGATCCTCAACTGGTGTTGCTGGGACCCTCCGCCTACGTGATCCTTGATCTCTTTGGTCGAGTTGGCTACATCTGGTGGGCCGTGGCCTATCCGCTATTTATTGGATTTTCAACTGCTGGTATCGGGTACTGGGCTTTCCGACGGCGGGACCTCTCATGACCAGGCGAGGATTTGAATCCCCGCTTAGTTTAGAATTCTGGATTCATCCTGGGTTTTTCATCCCGTAAGACCAGGGGCGGATCAGAGAACGGGGCCAGTCGCTCCATGAGATCGATCATCTCCAGCATGGGTGTTCCTCGAAAAAAGCGGGCCATATCCCGATCCATCCACAACCTTTCAGAGTAGAAATATGCTGAATAAGGCGTGTCCCCAATGCCGTCCCCATTCAGATCGAAACCCGTATAGTCGTCCCAATAATTACCCGACCAGTCATTATCCACAGCGGCATTGGGGTGGGTGACCACCACCTGTTGGAAATTTCCTTTGAACACATTATCATGTAGAATATGACCTCCTCGGTCGCCATAGAAATAGATCGCCACATCATTATAGGCAAAGGTGTTTCCAATAAGTGAGATGGTGTTCTCAGGAAAAATGGGGGCATTGGCGGTCAAGCCAATGGCGCAGTCCAGGATCTCATTCCCTTCAAATAGCACGCGAGAGCTACCCTTTACGGCCATGGCACTGCCCAGTAACTTATCCTGGTGCTGGAAGCGGTTATTGCGGATGATAACCGAATCTGAGTAGATACTGATTATTCCGTGTTCGTTGTGATGAAATAGATTGCCTGTGATCTGGCAGCCCGGAGAAAAAATAAGTTCGATCCCAACGCGACAATTCAGGACCTCATTATTTATGAAATAATTACTGGGGGAATTGGTGAAAAAGATATCCCGAGCACTGATGATCTTGTTTTCTTCGATATGATTTGAAATACTGTTCCAGAGACGGATCCCTTCCCCCTTCAGGGTGAGTGACCGGTCAATTGAAGAAATTTTATTCCGTCTGATTGTGTTCTTCACAGCACTTTTCAGATGGATCCCAAAGAGTACATTTTCCAGGGTGTTATCCTCGACCAGAACACCATCCGCCTCGATCAGGATACCAGCATCTAGCTTGTCATGCTTCCGGCCGGAATTAATGATCTTAAGATTACGCACAATGGCACCATCCGCCAGGATCGTAAGGACTGTCCCGGAGCTGTCTCCATCCAGAGTAACTTCATTAGCTCCATCCAGAATAATAGCTTTGCGTATAACGATTGAGCCTTTGTAAACCCCAGGGATCGGACGTAGGGTGTGCCCCTCAGGAGTCAGGTCTACAAATAGCTGCAGCGCGGATACGCCGGCAAAACCAGCCTGGCCCCAAATCAAGAATAAAAGGATGGAGCCTACCCAGGCTCCTCTGAAATTAGAATATCTGTTCATACTTCCAGCTTGATGATTTGATTGTTATCAAAGCGGTAGATGTTATACCAATAATACCCCAAATGGCATCATAAATTCAAACCATTTTCTCGTTTGTCAAGTCCCGAACAGGTCTTCAATACTACCTGGCTGAGCACAAGGTTTGGCGGGTTGAAGAGAAACGGGAAAAGGTGACGAAGTTGGGTGCTGTTTTGAAGTTCAATTGGTATTACTCGTGTTAATTTGTATTTTTCGTGACCTTAGTGTCTAAAAAACGCTAATCCCGTTTTTCAGCCAGATTATCCTTCACAATGAGATAACGATGGATCAAAAAACCGGCGATCACAACCATGATAATAATAGTGACAACAATATTATAGCGCTTTAAGTAAACACCGATCTGTTCCCAATTCTCGCCAATAGTACTCCCCAGCCAGATGAGGGTGCCATTCCAAAGTAAGCTGGATATGGTTGATAAGACCAGGACCTTCCAGATCTTTAAGCGACCAATACCGGAAAAAAGGCCCACCACACTTCTTAAGCCAGCCAGAAAACGGTTAATCAGGACGACACCATAGCCCCACTTGTCAAACAGTCTTTCTACCCGCTCAAGACTGTTGGTGGAAAACCAGGTCTGCTGTTTCGAGTACATGAAACCGCGTCCGTATTTGAAACCCACTACATAGAGAGTCATAAAGCCTAAAACACTACCCATCAATGTGGTGATCATGGCCATGCTGAAGGATAGATCCCCACGCCCGACCAGATAGGCCCCAAAGACCAGGATGGTGTCACCTGGTATGGGCGGAAAGATATTTTCCACATAAGAAGCCAGGAAAATGGTAACAAAAACCAGCCAGGCTGGCGCTTGTTCAATAAATTGAAACAGGGTATCCAGCACTTAATTCCCCGGTTCTCTTAGCCACAGATCAGTACAGAAAAAATACTGATAAAAACAATTTATTGTGTTGGACATTGTAAATAAACTTCTCTATCAAGTGATTTTGTTAGCTATAATTCTAATTGCGACCATCAATATTTCAGCTTCTCGGGGGGGTCATACGAACATGTGGAATTATCAAAAAAACATCTGTGTTTTATCGGTGGCCAATGGAAGAACTCGTTATTCTTATATTCTGATTAACAGGCAGACAGCCTGGGCGGCAACGGCATCTCCCTGTCCCGTCATCCCAAGACCTTCGGTGGTTGTGGCTTTCACTGAGACTTGATCCACAGTCACAGCCAGTGCTCCTGCCAATATTTGGCACATTCCTGGCAGGTACTCCATGACCTTGGGCCGCTGCAGGATCAGGGTGGCATCAATATTTGAAACGCTGTATCCCCGGTTCTGGACCAGTACATTAACCCGTTCCAGGAGATCAATAGAATAGACCCCTTTAAATTCTGCCGCTGTATCAGGGAAGTGCTGACCAATATCACCAAGCGCCATTGCGCCCAGCAGGGCGTCAGTAACAGCATGCGTTAAAGCATCACCATCAGAATGTCCCAAGGTTCCCTTTTCAAAAGGAATTTTAACTCCCCCGAGGATCAGGTCGCGACCTTCTACCAACCGGTGGACATCATAGCCAGTCCCTATTCTTAGGTGGGGAGTTGGAGGTTTGGGGTTAGGTGGGGAGTTGAGCAAGAATTTATCTCTGTGTTCTCTGTAAGCTCTGTGATTAGGCTTTTAAATTATTCATTAGCGAATGAACATGGCATCGCCATAGCTAAAAAATCGATAACCCTTCTCCACGGCGATCTTATAGGCGTTGAGGATCTTTTCCTTGGATGAGAGCGCCGAAACCAGCATCAACAGGGTGGATTTGGGTTGGTGAAAGTTTGTGATAACTCCATCTATCACCCGAAACTGATAGGGTGGATAAATGAATTTATTGGTCCAGCCATCGCCTGCTTCAAGCTCACGAGGATACATAACAGCGGATTCCAGGGCCCGCACTACCGTGGTTCCCACGCCAATGACCTTGCGACCTTCGGATTTAGCTAATTTGATCGCTGCCACGGTTTCGTCCGGAACGTTAAAATATTCCGCATCCATCTGATGCTTGGTTATATCCTCAACATTTACCGGTCTAAAAGTTCCCAGGCCAACATGGAGGGTGACCTTATGGATCTCCACACCTTTGGCTTCTGCCTTTTTCAACAGGGCTTCCGTAAAATGAAGACCAGCTGTTGGGGCGGCTACTGCTCCCCGGTGTTCAGCATAGACCGTCTGATAGCGTTCCTTGTCCTTATCATTTGCTTCACGATCGATATAGGGCGGCAGCGGCCAATGACCAACTTCATCCAGAATCGAGAAAAAATCTCCTCCATTCTTGTCAAAGCGAACCACCCGACCCCCTGAGACAGTATTGTCCACAACATCACAGGTGATCTTATCGCCGATGACCAATTTATTACCTACGCGCACTTTACGAGCGGGCTTCACCAGGGTCTCCCAGAGGTTATTTCCCAGCTCACGTAACAGAAACAGTTCTATCTCTGTATCTGTCTTATCCTTACGGGCAAATAACCGGGATGGGAACACTTTGGTATTATTTATAACCAGGACATCTCCTGACTCCAACGCATCTACCACCTTGGAAAATTTGCTATGTTTCACCTCACCTGATTGGGCATCCAACAGTAATAATTTGGATCCATCCCGTTTAGCTGTGGGGTGTTGAGCAATTAGTTCATCGGGCAACTCATAATCAAAGTCTGATAGAGTAAGCGCCTTAGCACGATCAAACAGCATATATTATTCTTTCTCTTTTTGAAATAAACTGGTTTGGGGTATCTCAGATTTTAAAACAAATCCCAAATGGCGATAGGCCTGAGGGGTTGCCTGGCGTCCCCGGGCGGTTCGTATCAGAAATCCTTCCATGATCAAAAAGGGTTCATAGACCTCTTCAAGGGTGTTGGCTTCTTCGCCAACGGCAACTGATAATGAGTTCAAGCCTACTGGGCCACCGTCAAATTTTTCGATCAATGCACTTAATATGCGCTTGTCCATATCATCCAGGCCGTATTCATCAACGTTCAACATGGCCAGGGCGGCATCTGCGATTTTCAGGTCAATGGATCCATTCCCCTTGACTTGGGCGAAATCCCGGGTGCGCCGCAAGAGACGGTTGGCAATACGCGGGGTTCCCCGGCTGCGTTTAGCCAATTCCAGGGCACCTTCATCATCAATGGGAACATTCAGAATGTTGGCCGAGCGTTTAATGATCTGCTGTAGGTGACTCGGCTCATAGAAATCCAGCCTCAGTACCACACCAAAACGAGCCCGCATAGGCGGCGTTAAAAGACCGGCACGTGTGGTGGCGCCAATGAGCGTAAAGGGTTCAAGATTTAGCTGAACACTGCGGGCACTGGGTCCCTTATCGATCATGATATCGATCCGGTAATCTTCCATGGCCGAATAAAGGTATTCTTCAACCACATGATTCAGCCGGTGTACTTCGTCGATGA
The DNA here is from genome assembly GCA_024278595.1 of Fidelibacterota bacterium. Taxonomy (GTDB): domain Bacteria; phylum Fidelibacterota; class UBA8477; order UBA8477; family JABMPR01; genus JABMPR01. Next base: position 16,020 of record JAJRSW010000027.1, read on the forward strand.
AGAATACATCCCGCTCCTCCAGGTTGGTCAAAAGTCCCGCCAAATCAGCAGCCTTATCCATTACTGGACCGGAAGTGATCTTGATGTTCACTTCCAATTCCTTGGCTACCAACATGGCCAGAGTGGTCTTTCCTAATCCAGGAGGTCCAAATAGTAGCACATGGTCCAGTGCTTCATTCCGTTGTCTGGTAGCTTCGATAAAGATCTTCAGCTGATCAACTGTATCTTTCTGTCCTACAAAATCAACCAGGGTCTGAGGGCGCAAAGCACGATCGAACTCCTGTTCTTCGGTCAATAGTTGAGGTTGGGTCAAATCAGTCATGAATTATAGCTTTGCGTCCGAATTTCTAAAAGTTTCATGGATGTTATACTACCACAAAATGTGCCGGCAAATATAGTCGGCGGGGGGGGCGTTTTCCAAGGGAAGCCTTTGAGACCTTGAATACTTGAGTATTGAAAATTTATCCTCAAATAACTCCATCCCGTAGCGGTTCTGCGAAGGCCAAAATATGACCATCTACTCTTGGCTTAACGCCATTCTTAACCTCATCTTCGACAGGCTAAGTGCTCTAGCGGTTCAACATCTCTTTTAAATAGTGTCCCGTGTAAGAACGAGTCACTTTGCAGATATCTTCGGGGGTCCCCGTAGCCAGCAATTCACCACCTCCGTCTCCGCCTTCCGGCCCCAGGTCGATGACATGGTCTGCCGATTTTATCACATCCAGATTGTGCTCGATAACCAGCACCGTATTGCCTTTATCCACCAGCCGGTTGAGAACCGATAACAACATTTTAACATCCTCAAAATGCAGACCCGTAGTGGGTTCATCCAAAATATAGAAAGTTCGCCCAGTCCCCACCTTGCTCAATTCACTGGCAAGTTTCACGCGCTGAGCCTCGCCTCCAGAAAGCGTGGTGGCCTGCTGGCCAAGTTTTACATATCCCAGACCCACATCTACCAGTGTTTTCAGCTTACGTTTTAAGCCTGGTATTGACTTGAAAAAGACATGTGCTTCTGCTATAGACATATCCAGGATCTCAGAAATATTTTTTCGTTTGTACTGGATCTGCAGGGTCTCGCGATTATAGCGCTTGCCCTTACAGTCCTCGCACTGGACATAAACATCTGGTAAAAAGTGCATCTCGATCTTGCGGATGCCATCTCCCTGGCAACTCTCGCAGCGCCCACCTTTAACATTAAAAGAAAAGCGACCCGGTTTATAACCCCTCAATTTTGATTCGGGGAGTTGTGAGAACAGATCACGTATGAAAGTGAATGAACCAGTGTATGTGGCTGGATTTGACCGGGGTGTCCGACCAATGGGTGACTGATCAATATTTATGACCTTATCTATGTAAGCCAGTCCTTCTACCCGATCATATGGCAGAGTGGTGATCTTAGTATTATAGATCGATCTGGCCATGGCGGGATAAAGCGTCTGATTGACCAGGGTGGATTTTCCTGAACCTGAGACCCCGGTAACACAAATAAATTTTCCCAGGGGGAAATCCAAGGTGATCTTTTGGAGGTTATTGCCACGCGCCCCCACCAGGGTGATCTTACTGTTTCGCCCTTCCCGTCTCTGGAGCGGTACGGGAATGGATAACTCACCTGTTAGATATTTTGCAGTGAGTGATCGCTTGTTCTTTAGAAAAGTTTTAGGCTCACCTATGGCAACTATCTCGCCACCATGTTCACCGGCACCAGGACCCATATCCACCAGGATGTCAGCTTCTTCCATGGTTTCCTGGTCATGTTCAATGACCAGAACTGTATTGCCTAGATCTCGGAGATGTTTCAGGGTTTCAATGAGCCTTCTATTATCTCGTTGATGGAGCCCAATGGAAGGTTCATCTAAAATATACAGAACCCCTACCAGTTGGGACCCGATCTGGGTAGCCAGTCGGATACGCTGGGCTTCCCCGCCTGAGAGTGTGCCGGCAGTTCTTGATAAGCTTAAATAATCCAGCCCCACATTGACCAGAAAACTTAATCGTTCCTTAACTTCTTTTAGAATTTGTTTTCCGATCTGCTCTTCAGTCTTGTTGAGTTTTAATTTATCAAAGAATGTCTGCAGTTCTTTTATTGGAAGATAACTCAATTCTGTGATGCTTTTCTTGCCAAGCAATACGTGATTAGCTTCGATTCTCAACCGTGATCCATTACAGCTTTCGCAGGGAAGCGAGCTCATATAGCCCTCAATCCATTTACGGATACCAGGAGAGGTTGTCTGTTTATACCGACGTTCCAGGTTGGGTATTACTCCCTCAAAGCCGCCTTCATATTCACCCTTCCAGCGATCAGATTCATAAGCCATCTTGATCTTTTTGTCACCCGTACCACGAATTATGGCTTCGCGAGCCTCCTCATTGATACTGCTCCATGGTTGGGTAAATTTAAAGTTATAATGTTTAGCCAAACTTTTAAGAATGGCAGCATACCAGTTACCCCGAGGTTGTTCTCCCAGGGGAGCAACAGCGCCTTGTAATAAAGATTTACGTTTATCGGGGACGATGAGGTTGATATCCATGCTGGTCTGCATACCCAGGCCATCACAACTTGGACAAGCTCCATAGGGGCCATTAAAAGAAAACAGTCTTGGTTCTAACTCTGGATAGCTGATCTCACAGTAGGGGCAGGCGTAGTGCTCTGAAAATATATGCTCTTCTTCCCCCACAACATCAATGATGATCATGCCTGACCCATGTTTTAAGGCTAGCTCGACTGAATCGGTAAGACGATCTTTAAACTGCTCATTAATAACAAGACGATCGACTACGATTTCAATATTATGTTTTATGTTTTTTTTCAGTTGCTTGACGCGGGCGACCTCCTTGATCTTACCATCGATCCTAACGCGGACAAAACCTTCTCGCTTAATCTCTTTGAAGGTTTCCTTAAACTCACCCTTACGTCCGCGAACGATTGGAGATAGGATCTGAAAATTTGCATCGTGTTTTAGATTTAGGACAGAATCCACAACTTGTTGAACCGTTTGTTTTGTTACGGGTCGACCACAGTTATAACATATAGGTTTACCTATTCGGGCAAACAGCAATCTTAAATAGTCATGGATCTCCGTAACTGTTCCAACTGTTGATCGGGGGTTACGTCCGGCCGACTTTTGTTCAATGGAAATAGCGGGGGATAATCCATCTATATAATCAACATCCGGTTTTTCCATGAGACCTAAAAACTGTCTGGCATAGGCAGATAAAGATTCCACATACCTGCGTTGTCCTTCAGCATATATAGTATCGAAGGCCAAAGAAGTTTTACCAGACCCGGATAAGCCGGTTATAACGATGAACTTTTCCCTGGGGAGTTCCAGATTGACATTTTTCAGGTTGTGCTCTCTGGCACCGTGGACTATCAATTTTTCGCTACGCATAAAATCCTCAATTCAAACTTTCAAGATATTTGACAGAGGCAGAGACCGGAAGTGGAATTTGCATTTTCTCTACAAAGAATTCCTGCTTGACCTACTTTTAGGTGGCCCGCCCTTTTTGGGCGAATTTCCACTCCACATGCACATTATTGCACCTTGTCTTGCGTCTCAAGCTCACTACTCACACTTTTTCGGTTTCATTAATAGCAATAATATCCACATTCGCCTGGTTCATCTCTGTTCCAATAGAAATACTAGCAAAAGTTATCAACAGGTCCCCTGCCACAACCTAAAAGCCGTCTTGTCACCATACCACCCTAATGCTGACCGACTGGTCGTCATCACTATCTATATATTACAATGACTTAGGCACTATTAGTTTGTTGTATTTGGAACTTATCTGTCAATTAATGGATCCATCTATTGATCTGCTTGGTGTCAAATGCACTTAATGACCGCAGGGTCAGGTTAAAATCCGGGCTTTGACTTTTTAATAGAAAGGGTTATCAGGCGCTGCCCTGGCATAACATACCTTTTGTTGGTCTCCTTTTAAGCCAAGAACTACCAGGTGCATAAATGTGCGTTAGGTGGAAATATTCGCATTCATTTATCCTTTCCCTTGCTTGACCCAGACACAATAGTTGGGGACACTAGCTTAAAAATGCTAAATCTTGATCGCAGACCCAAGATCTAACTCCGTCTCCACCTGGGAGGGACCATACTCCTGACACCTCTCAAGCTGCTCATCAAAAAACACGGTGTAGTTTTAACTAAAACTCATTCCGCTAATACATTAAAACTATCTGTTTCATTATACAATCAGATCCCGCTTGAGGTGTGACCTACTCACACATAAATACGGCTATTTATACAGGGATTACCTTATTCCATAAACTTGGATGACCCTGTTCTCTTTCGGATTTTTCTGGCACCCTAGTTTAGGGTCCTGCACCATCTCCATGGATTCACAGGTCTTGAGATCAAACACCTCACCCTAAATGCTCTTGAGTAAAGTTTTAATGATGATATCCTAAAGAGCGTTTTGAAAGGTTAAATTATGGCCCATCCTGGTTTGATTCCTCCCCCAATTTGTTCCACTCACCGATAGTCGTCCCAGGTCACAACTCGAGGAAATCACTTATGACCAACACAGAACGGTTTATATTGACACCTGTTCTTTTGGATTTTTATTTATGGGAAGACTTACTTCATGAACACGATCATACTTGATAGTATCACCAAAAGCTTTAACGGCTTCACGGCCGTTGATAATCTATCACTGGAAGTCCCCGCTGGTAGCATCTATGGTTTTATTGGGCCTAATGGGTCGGGTAAAACCACCACCATTCGCATGATCATGAATATTTTTTATCCTGACTCGGGCAATATCCAGATTTTTGGCGAACCGCATCGGGAAACACATACCGATCGAATCGGTTACCTCCCAGAAGAACGGGGTCTTTATAAAAAGATGAAAGTGCGGGAACTGCTCAAATTCTACAGTGAATTAAAATCAGGTCGGTCAGACCTTAAAGAGATCGATCGCTGGTTGGAGAAAATGGAACTAAGTGACTGGGGCAATAAAAAGGTGGACACGCTGAGTAAGGGCATGAGTCAAAAGGTCCAATTTATCGCTACCGTTGTCTCTAAGCCGGACCTGATCATTCTTGATGAACCTTTCAGCGGTCTTGATCCAGTCAATACGAACAACCTTTTAACCGCCATGCTCGATCTGCAGAAACAGGGCGCTACCATCATCTTTTCGACCCATGACATGGGCACTGCCGAGAAGGTCTGTGATTATATCTTCATGATCCACAAAGGCAAAAAAGTTCTGGATGGCACCCTGGCTGAAATTCAAAATAAATACGGGACAGACACCCTAAAGATTCGATGTGAGAACAAGGCAGCTGGGTTGGCGTCGATTGATGGGGTTCGGAAAGTGCATGACTTTGGACAGATCCAGGAATTACGATTGACACCGGACTCCGATCATCAGGTCATTCTAAAAGAGATCATGAGATCTAACACCTTGTTGAGTTTTGAGATCATGAAACCTTCGCTACACGATATTTTTGTGCGAATTGCCGACACAAGGGAGGATTCACATGTATAAAGTGTTTCGCCTGGCTCTAAGGGAGTACATCGCTGCTGTCAAGACCAAGGGATTTATTATTGGCCTGGTCATGCTGCCCATTTTTATGAGTGGCAGTATCATTGCAATGGCCTTGCTAAAAGATCATGTGGATACGCGTGCAAGACATATTGTCGTCATCGATGAGACTCAACAGCTGGGACAGGTACTGGTTGAAGCAGCTGAGAAGCGCAACAGTGAGCAGATCTTTGATGAGGAGAGCGGTGAGCAGAACCAGCCGGAATATCTCATCGATCTACAGGAACCAGAGCCAGATCTCCAGCTTCAAATGAGTCGCCTTTCTGAGCGTATTCGTAATGCTGAAATTCACGCCTTTCTATATATTGGGGCTGCTGCTATTCATCCAAGTGTTGATATGGAAAATGCCAGCATCAACTATCACTCAGAAAGTGCGGCCCTGGATGATGTAAGAGGCTGGCTGCGTGACCCCATTAATAATCACCTCCGAAAACTCCGATTAGAGGATGCCGGGATCGATGAATCCCAGATCCCAGATCTTTTTGCCTGGTCCTGGATCGACGCCAAGGGCCTGCTGACCTTGGATGAAGATGGGAATATTGTTGATGCAGTAGCCAGTAACGAACTCCAGTCGATCGCAGTACCCTTAATAATGGTCATGCTCATGTTCATGATGTCAATGATGGGAGCCATGCCCCAGCTAAGCGCGGTTATGGAAGAAAAGACCCAGCGCATTGTAGAGGTGATCCTGGGATCCATCACCCCCTTTCAATTTATGCTGGGAAAAATACTCGGTGGGCTTGCAGTGGCATTGACCAGCACCTTGGTCTACGTTGGCGGTGGTGTTTTATTTATGCAATATCGGGGCTTTGAAGCGTTCATCCCTTATGATATTCTACCCTGGTTTTTCGTGAATCTGGTTATTCTGCTTTTTATGTTGGGCGCTTTAATGACCAGTTTGGGGTCTGTGGCTAATGATGCTAAAGATGCTCAATCACTTTCATTCCCCGCCATGTTCCCCATGATGATTCCCATGTTCGTCATGTTTCCGGTTCTCAAGGAACCCTTATCGACCTTTGCGACCTGGCTTTCGCTAATTCCTCCATTCACGCCCATGGTGATGATTTTACGACTGGCCGCCCCGGTTTCCATCCCGGCCTGGCAACCCTGGGCTGGTTTAGTTGGCGTGATTCTTTTTACACTCCTGGTCGTTTGGGGTGGTGCCCGTATTTTCCGGGCAGCCATCCTCATGCAGGGTGTTCCCCTGAAGTTTTCAAACATCCTGCGTTGGATGACAAAAGGTTAGTAACATTTTATAGAGTGAGCCACAAAAATACGAAGACTCTAAGAACCACAAACTTTTTTGTGTACCTTCGTGACTTAGTATCTCTGTGGCTATGAATTAGGAGAAATAATATGGCTGATAAAATAAAAACCAACTGGACCAAAGAAAGTACACCTCCCCGGAGTTTTAGTTTTCAGATAAGCGCAAAACTTTCTGGTAAATTAAAACGCAAAGGTATCTGGAGTCCTGAAGGCTCAGGAGCGATCGGCAACCGTAAATTACAGTTCAGGTCAAAGGGCAAGGCCAATATGCACGTGACTATTTATGATAGTTCCTCCGAACAGGAATTGGGACATCTGGATTTCTACTGGAAAGATTTCCAGTGCAGTAAACTGGAATTCGCCAGTGGAAGCATCTTTCACTTCAAGTCTTTTGATCTATTCCGGGGAGCCTGGAGTTGGCTCAAACAGGACTCACCTCATGAACAGTTCATTTTCCGGGTGGATAATCCCTTACACAGGTCTGGTGCCATTGAGTATAACTCCAAAGATATTTCAGCAGAAGAACGGGACGTTTTAATGCTGCTGGGACTTCATCTTAGCCACTATATCAACACCTGGCTCATAACCATCATTGTTGTTATTGTGGGAGTTATTACAGGCAAGTAATTTTGACGCCACCGCAGAAAGTCCCTCTCGCAGAGCGTTGCATTGAGTCCTTCGACTAGCTCAGGAACCGCCCTTCGACAGAGCTCAGGGACCACCTGTCGAAATGACGCGGAGTGTTGTTATTTATTGCTTTATGCGTGTTTGTCGTAAGCCGTTGTATTTAATGGTTATAGGGCATATTATGTGATTTTCTAAATACTTTTTGCGAGG
>JAJRSW010000028.1 GCA_024278595.1 Fidelibacterota bacterium
ATATTATTATTATTTAAACTGAAGCCCCCGTGTCCCGCTGAGGCGGCGAAGCCGGAACTCGAAGCGTGTGTGAATATCCTTCGAGCACATCCTGCCAGCGTCGCTTTCAGCTATGCCGGGACATGCCGGCCTTCCGCAGAAAGACAAATATCAATCCTACTTGTGAATGGCTGGGAGCTTGATCGAAATCAGGACTCAATTCCTAATTTCTTTAAGCGATAGATCAGTACATGTCTGGGAATCTGCAATAATCTGGCAGCTTGGGATTGGTTCCCGTCTACTTTTGCAAGGGTTTGACGGATAAGTTGTTCCTCCACAGTATTTAGTGGTAGTCCAGCCTCCGGGATCTGCAAGTTTAGTACACCAAGTCCAGTTTCTTCAGCATTAAACTGGTCAGGTAAGTCAGTCAGCGTAATTTCTGCACCCCGTACCAGGGTTGCCAAGCGTTGGACCAGGTTCTCCAGTTCCCGCACATTGCCTGGCCAGGGATAATGTTCCAGCGATGTAATCACCTCAGGTTGAATATGTAACTTTCTACCTGCTGCATATTTATCCAGAAAATGGGTGATCAAAAAGGGGATATCGTCAATTCGGTCACGTAGGGGTGGAATCGTAATGGGGATCACATTCAGCCGATAGTAAAGATCTTCTCTGAATTTCCCCGCTGCCACCAGCTGCATCAAGTCCTTATTCGTCGCTGCGATGATCCTCACATCCACCTTGATCGTGCGGTCATCCCCCAATCGTTCAATTTCCTGTTCCTGTAATACTCTCAATAACTTTGCCTGAAGCGCTTCCTGCAGGTCACCGATCTCATCCAAAAAGATTGAACCACCATCGGCCAATTCAAATTTCCCCCGGCGGTCTTTCAGCGCCCCCGTGAATGAACCCTTGATATGCCCAAATAATTCACTCTCCAGCAAATTATCAGGGATGGAGGGACAATTGACAGTAATCAGGGGCTGTTTACTCCGTGGACTATTATAGTGCATGGCCTTGGCGATCAATTCTTTGCCTGTTCCGCTCTCCCCCAGGATCAAGGTCGTTGTATTACTTTCCGCAATCTGGGCAGCTACTTCCAAAACATCTTTCATCTGCTTATTATTGGTAATAAAACTATGGATCTGGTGTTGACTCTTCAACTCTTTTTTAAGTTGGATATTCTCGGACTCCAGCTCTCGAAAGCGCAAAGCTTTTTCGATCACGAACAGCAGTTGTTCCTGTCCAAAAGGTTTTGTGAGGTAGTCATTGGCCCCTAACCGACAGGCTTCTACAGCATTATCGATGCTGCCAAAAGCAGTAATGAGAATTACGATCACATTCTGATCTAGTTTTCGAATGGCTTCCAATACATCGATTCCGGAAATATCCGGCATCTGGATATCAGTGACAACAATTTGAAAGTTTTCTGCCTTGAACAGGTTGATCCCTTCTCGACCTGAGTTAACAACCCTGACCTCAAACCCACTACTTTCCAGTTGATAGCCGATTACTCTACTCAAGCTTAAATCATCATCGATTAACAGTATTCTATTCATCTTACTCATCCCGTTCAGTCTTTTCTCAATAACATCAGATTATTTCGTTGAAATTCGCAGCGTAAATGTGGTTCCAGTTGGTTTCTTTCTGGCGGCTTTGATCTGCCATTTACGGCTATCTACAATTCGTTTGACGATGCTCAGCCCCAGGCCGGTACCCTGTTTCCTGGTGGAGTAAAAAGGTTTGAAGATCTCGGCCAGGTTCTCAGCTTCGATGCCACAGCCCTCGTCCTCAACACAGATCTCTAATATTTTGTCCATCGGTTGAGGCTTTCGGGTAGTCTTGGAAGAACTCTCGTTATGCAGGATCACAGCATTGATCCACACTTTTCCAGGATTCTGCATTGCCTGGATAGCGTTGAGTAAAATATTTACCATTACTTGTCTCAGATCATTGGGATCACCCTGGATAAGCCACGAGGATTCGGGCAGTTTGTAATCGATGATGATCATATTTTTTCGAGCACGACTCCCCAGCATGAGACAGGTATTACGAATTACTTCTACTGCATCATATTCAATATCAGTGCCCTTGCTGCGTCTTGCAAGAGCCAGATAATTCTCCACAACACTGCTCATCCGGTCGGTCTCATCGACCAGGATCTGGAAAAACTCGCCCCTTTTCTCCTGTTCCCCCAACTCTTTATTGAGGATCTCCACGCTGCCACGAATAGAAGCAAGGGGATTTCGAAGTTCATGGGCCAGGCTGGCCATTAATTCTCCAATCACAGACAATCGGTCAGAGTGGCGTAATTGTTCTTCCATCTCTGACATTTCTGCTGATTGCTGTTCCAGTTGTTCCAGGGTCTGAGATAATTCGATAGCCGCTTGACTTAAATGGTCCCGGGTGTTTCGTTCAAGTTGAGCTTTCAACCCGGTGAGATATCCAATGGCATTGAATATGGCAATTTGAAGGTAGCCCAAAAAATTGTATTGAGCCCCACCTACCCATTGGAATATGATGTGGGGAGCAACGATAAGACTAATGACTACAGCAGTTCCAAAGCCGCCAATGACACCAAATTGGATTGCACCAATAAGAATGGGGACGAGATAAAACTGCATGAGAATGAGATGGATATGCCCTTTTGAGGGCGGTGTGGTAAAATGAAAGTAAGAGATCAGGATCGTCAGGAAAACGATTAATCCCCACCACATTGTAGAGCGTTTCTGGTAGAATTGATCAAGCAGGTTCATAAGCAGTCTTCCAAATAGTATTATTATGAGCTTGATATAATAAGTCTGTTTTGTAGAATATTCTACAAGCATAAATATTAGTTTTTTCGGTGAATAGTGACTAATACCAATTTCAGTTCAAGATGCGCTGTGTAGATTCAAAATATTTTTCTTTTTTGCAAACTTGACACCCCCGCAGAAAGTCCCTCTCGCCGCAAAATGTTGTTATTTATTGATTTATATGTATTTGTAGTAAACAGTTGTATTTAATGGTTATAAGGCATATTTTGTGACTTTCTAAATACTTTTTGCGGAAGCGTC
>JAJRSW010000029.1 GCA_024278595.1 Fidelibacterota bacterium
CACTTCGATGAACTCAGTATGGCACACTTCGATGAACTCAGTATGGCACACTTCGATGAACTCAGTATGGCACACTTCGATGAACTCAGTATGGCACACTTCGATGAACTCAGTATGGCACACTTCGATGAACTCAGTGTGGCACACTTCGATGAACTCAGTGTGGCACACTTCGATGAACTCAGTGTGGCACACTTAAAGTTCCTACCATAGCTATACTTCAATAAACTCAGCACGAGTGGCTATGCTAAAAACTTGAAGTTTGATGACCTCGCAAAAAGTATTTAGAAAACCACAAAATATGTCCTATAACCATTAAATACAGCGGCTTACGACAACCATGCATAAAGCAATAAATAACAACACTCCGCGTCATTTCGACCAGCGGTCCCTGAGCTCTGTCGAAGGGCGGTCCCTGAGCTCTGTCGAAGGGCGGTCCTTGAGCTCAGCCGAAGGACTCAATGCAACGCTCTGCGGCCTCTGCGAGAGGGACTTCCTGCGGGGGCGTCAAGTTTGATAAACGGAAAAATATTTTGAATTTATAGTGCCGTTTGGAAGTGCAAATAGTATAACTCGTGCCAATTTTAAAAAATCCTATTCGCCTGCGATTCCAAACAGGCATACCCCGATGGAATCCTCCTGTCAATCAACGTTCAGGAACTCAATGATCCGCATATTGGAAAAAAGCTGGGTCAGGTCCTCAGATAGATTTACAATGCTGAATTCACCATCCGATTGCCGGATCGAATTTCTGGTGGCCACCAACACACCGATACCCAGTGAATCGATCATGGTAACGCTGGCCAGGTCTAACTTGATATTCAATTCACCACGGTTGAGCAATTCAGAAAATTCTGTTTTTAGCTCATAGGTGGCGTTTCCTACAATATCTGATTTTGGTGCAATAACGATGGGCGTCGTGCTCATGGTGCAGTCTCCAACTATTAGGTGACAAATTAATATCCCAATATAAGATTGACATATTGTGCAACACAGGGTTTGATTCATTTTTTTTGCTGCAAACAAACCGCTGCTTGAACAAAAAAAATATCCCTCAAGTATAACTTCGGATGGGCCGGCTGTATCTTGATTATTATTATCAAATCACCTATAGTGGTGTCCTGATCCTCGCAGAAAGCCGTTTGAATAGGGCATTAACAACGAGCCCTTATTGTCAGTGTGACTATAAATATAAAAGAAGCTGGATCTTTTTCTATGTTCATGCTAAACTTCGAATTGTCCTGCACAGCTCCAGCTTACCATCCCCGCTACTTGATCTCTAACGCGAGGATAGAGACATCATCCGTCATGGGAGATAGTCCATTCCATTTCATGGCAGAAACAGCCAGATTGTCAACACTTTCACGAAGGGAGCATTGCTCATGTTCCTGATGCAGGATGCGCATCATTCGTTCACTTCCATACTGCTCTTCGTATTTATTAGTGCTTTCTGGTATTCCATCAGAAAAAAAGTAGAGACGATTACCCCGGTGCAATTGGACGGCTTCTTCATGGTAACTGGCATCCGGGAAAAAGCCGATGGGCATGCCGGTAGTTGGCAATGACTCTGGTTCTTGGTCTTGAGAGATCACCACTGGACCAGGATGACCCGCTGCAACGTATTTTACAATTCTGGTGTTTAGGTTTATCATACCATAGATGAAGGTAAAGTATTGGCCATTGATATCATCCATGGGAAATTGATTATTTAAATGTTCAGCCACCTCAGCAGGAGAGCGGAGCCGATACCTGGAGTTGGCTTTTTTTTCGAAAAGAACGGAGCTCGATTTATCGGTCGAGAGGGCGTGTATCAAAGTCATGGCCAGGAGGGCGGCCGCCACGCCATGCCCGCTTACATCAAGCAGGTAAAAACCAACATGATCCTTATCCAACCTGATAACATTCAAAGCATCCCCGGCCAGTTCGTCACAGGGGAGTAAGCCCCATTCAAATTTTACCTCCTGGAACTGTGGCAGATCATGGGGTAAAAAAGACTGCTGAATACGAGCGGCCACATCCAGATCATTTTTCATTTGAATATTAGCGTATTCCAGGATCTCATTTTTCTGTTGAAGCTCTTTTTCCAGGGTTAAAATTCGTTCTGCCGCCATGATGCGAGCATGTAATTCTTCACTCTGGACCGGCTTTACAATGTAATCATCAGCCCCGGTTTCGATACCGGTGATGAGATCCTCTCCTTTGCATCTGGCTGTAACCAGGATGATATATGTTTTACTTACGGTTGCTGTTTCTCGAATTCTTTTTATTAGCCCGATCCCATCCAGGACAGGCATCATCCAATCAGTAAGGACCAGTGTGTGATGGTGTTGTTCGTAGAGCTCAATGGCTTTGATACCATCTGCAGCCAGATCTGTATCATAGCCCCATTTGGTTAATTTAACCTTGAGCCAGGTACGGATGGTCAGATCATCTTCTGCTACGAGGATGCGCATTGGTAAAGAGGACGTTTTTCTGATATGACTCAACATTAGCTGATTATTCCATTGAAGATCTGATACAATTCTTTCAGTACTTTGGTATGAGCTCACTGGCTTAAATATTTTTCAATCCTAGTATGAGCAATTGGATATTTAATGCCCGAATATAACCTGATGACACAAGAGCGTGAGCTATTCTTTGAATTGCTGCTGAATGCCTGCTATTTCCAACTGGTACTATCATCGTATAATTGGTGATTTCCTTGAGTAATCACTTCCTGAATTCATTTATGATTCGCTTCATCCTGGACATGAGGTATATCAATTTAAGATAGGGTTATATAATTATGATATAAGTGAGGGATATACTCCCATGCTCAAAGTTTTTTGGAATGGCTCAAGTCTTGTATTAATAATGTCATATAAAATCATGAAATAATGTGGCATAAGATTGGGTTTTAGAACTCAACGGATAAATGCAATCTGCATAAATCCCGTTTATCGAATTTCGAGGATACCTGGCGAAACAGGATCCAGTAATAATTTTAAGGAGATTAAATCATGCCAGGAACGATGAAAGCGATCACTAAGATATTGACAGTTATACTGCTAAGTGGGTTCTCAACAGGACTTTCTGCCCAAACCACCGTAAGTCAGGATATTTATATCGTCAAAGGCGCAGAGAGTCGGAGAGCTATCAGCACGGTGAGTGGGGATATCTCAATCGGATCCGTCGCTAACATAAAGTCCAACATTTCAACGGTTAGCGGAGATATAGAGATCGGAGCGAAAGCTAAGGTAGAACAAGTCGCCACCGTCAGTGGTGATATCTCTGTGGGCAAAGGTGCCCGGACCCATAGCCTGGAGACGGTCAGTGGCGATATTCATCTCTACTCGCGTAGCGATGTTCTGGGATCAATTGAAACCGTAAGTGGAGACCTGATCTGTGACACGGGTTGCGACATTCGCAAAGGTATGATCACTGTCAGTGGTGATATTGAACTGGATGATACCAGGCTCAGGGGAAATCTTAAAACAGTGTCTGGCGACATATCTTTGTTCAATGGAGCTGTGATCGACGGAGATATTATAATCTCACGGAAGAGGAATTTTATGAGTGGCACTATGGGAAAACTCGAGGTGATCATCGACATGAACTCCATTGTGAAAGGCAATATCAGGGTTGAAGAATCTGAGACCAATGTGATGGTGTATCTGACCAATGGTGGCCAGGTAAAAGGTGAGATCATCAATGCTGAGGTTCGCAAAAAATAGCCTGTTGAGCGGGTCCTCAGAACACCCCCAACATAGATCAGATCTTGGGTATTAAGTGGCAAATCTAGGCGCGAATCTCACAAATTAATTTGGAACTAATGTAAATTTTACTTTGGCAACGATATCATTCGCTGCCTTTTTTTGATACTACACGGATCCTGGACAGTACTTGAACTGAGTTTGGTCCTGGACGTGTGTTTCAAAACCCAGACCATCGCTTGGTTTCGAGATATAAATCCTTTTTGGCGAAACTAATTAACTATCTCACTATTATGGACGATAATCAGGATTGTTGAGCATTGGCATCATCTGATAAATATTTTCTCTTTGTGGATTTTTGTTTCCCAAGGACTGCAAAATGGTTATCGTTCGGCTCATGTTCACATTAAAGGAACTTGATAAATGACAATGCATATGAAACTTAATAAACAACTTCTCATTCCCCTTAGCCTGTTTTTTGTCATCCTGGTGGTTGGTTGGTTTGTGATGCAATATGTGGGCGATCAAGAGCACCAAAAGTTATCCATAAAAACACGGGTAACAGCGGAACAGGTGGGAATCAGATTACACGAATTCCTGGATACGCGATTGACCCGCCTGGGTTTTTTCAGGGAACGCATGGAAAGTGAACCAGCCCTTAATAAATCGGAATTCAGAGCAAAAGCCTTGCTTATCCAGCATGAACTCCCCGGCTTCCAGGCCATCAATTGGATCGATAGGAATGGTATTATCCAGTGGGTCGAACCGCTCTCATCGAATTTACCCGTTGTTGGTGTAGACCTGAGAGAGCGTGGTGCAAAAGGGGCGGCAGAAGCTTTCAACCGGTCCTTATTGTACCAGATCGATACAGTCACGGAGCCTATAGAATTGATCCAGGGAGGGAATGGATTTGCGGTTTATCTACCCATCAAGATCAATAATGAGATCACAGGATTTATCAATGGCGTGTTTCGACTTGAAGAACTGATGCTGCGCTGCTTCGGTAATACCGTGAGAGACTTTAATTATGAAGTAATTCTTGCCGGTAAACGGGTATTCCTCAGGGGAGAGGTCCAGAACTTCGAATCACCGCTCATGGTCGGCCGGTATAACTTCAATCTTTTAGGGCAGCCGTGGGAGCTTCAGATCGTGCCTGGGTCGAGTGAGACCGTAACCGCTAAGTTTATGCACCTGCTATCCTCATCAGTAATTCTGATAATCGCCCTGCTCATCTCTTTTATCACCAGGTCGCGGCTAATATCCAGAGCAAAATTGAACAAAGCTTACCGGTCAGTGGAAGAATCAGAAATAAAATTTAGAACCATTTTTGATAAATCTCCCGCTTGTTTGCTCCGATTTAATCAGGAGGGTATATTTACCGACTGGAATCGCGAAGCAGCCTCCATATTTGATTTTGAATTTCCACCTGCGACGAGACGAAATGTTATTGAACTTCAGGGCTTGGAACCGCTCGTACCGGCTATCAAACAAGCACTGGGTGGCAAGGTTGCCCAATACACGGGCTTTATTGAGATCCACGGAAAAAAAGTTGAGATCGATGCCATGATTGAGACACTCCTATCTGGTAAAGATAAAATTCAAGGTGGAATTATTTTACTTGAGGATGTAACTGAACAGAATGCCACCATGCGTGCTCGTGAAGTTATGTTTGAGATCGGTGACCTGACCAATCAGATTGCAGATCTACCTCAACTTTTTAAATCGATCCAGCTTTCGTTGAGCAAAGTTTTGGATACCAGAAATTTTTATGTGGCTCTGTTGGATGAGGAGAGTGGTGAACTGAGCTATCCGTATTATATCGATGAATTTGATTCACCACCGCCAGAGCCCACAAAGGATGAACATGGCCTATCAGCCTATGTACTAAAAAATGGCGTTCCAATCATCCTCAACAAAGAGGAAATGTACGCACTTAACAAGGAGGGTAAGATAGACTTGTTGGGTACGCCTTCTGAGCAATGGCTGGGTTCGCCTCTTATTGTCGAGGGCAAATCCATAGGGGTCATGGCCGTTCAAACCTATTCCAAAGAGACGATCTATGACGGGGTTGATATGGGAATGATGAACTTTGTTTCAGATCAAATTGCCATTTCCATCAAGATGAAGATCGAGGATGACAAGCTTAGACAGTCTGAAGCTATGCACCGAAAACTTTCGGCGGAGCTCAATGATTCCAATAATATCAAAGCGCTGCTGTTGGATATAATCACTCATGATCTAAAGAATCCTGCCGGTGTGATCTCTAGTGTCGTTGATATGCTTATCATGGACAATGAGGTCAGTGAAGAGATACTATTGATCAAAGACAGCTCAGATGCACTCCTGAAGGTGATCGAGAACACGACAGCCCTGGCTAGAATTACCCTGGGAGAAAAGGTTGCCATGGAGGAGATCGATCTGAGTCAGGTGGCCGAAACCATATCAGGTGAATTTATGGCCAGTTTCAGTGGCCAGAATAAAAGCCTGGAGGTAAATATCGATCCAGGCCTGATCTGCCAGGCCAACCCGATTATCGCCGAGGTATTCAGAAATTATTTAAGTAACGCCCTCAAATACGCGCCACCAGGGGAACCAGTAGTTTTTAGCCTTAAAGATGGGGCTGAAACCATGGAATTTTGTGTCAGTGATCTGGGCAAGCCGATCCGCGGGGAAGATCAGAAGGCTATTTTTCAGCGGAGTGTTCAATTGGCCAATGGAAAATCAAGGGGGAGTGGGCTTGGTTTGGCTATTGTAAAACGAATAGCTGATGTGCATGGAGCTACTGTTGGCGTCCATTCGAATGAACCCACAGGCAATGTTTTTTTTATGAATTTACCAAGATCAACTCCAGGTGTGGATGATACTAATAAAGCAGGAAACATGTGAAATGAATACCATTGGATCTAAAAGTGTATTAGTTGTAGAGGATGATTTCGCTTCCAGACAATATCTGCTGCTCCTATTGAAGAAGCTTGAATACAGTGCGTTTGCAGCTGAAACAGGTGAACAAGCCTTAGAGCTGATGAGGGGTAAATCAGTTGATATCATGCTCCTGGATATTGCCTTAGGTCCAGGGATCAGTGGCTTGGAACTGGGCTCCACCCTCAAACAGAAGAATCGCTTCGAAAGCACCCCCATGGTGGCTGTTACAGCTTTTTCCAAAGACAAATTAGCTACTCTGGACGAGGCTGGTTTCGCCGACTATATGTCGAAACCATATACCATTGTTGAACTAAAAGCAATGTTGGAAAAATATCTGGGGTAATAGGGAGTCAACAGAGTTGAATGGCTTGAAATTGATCCATACTACCTATGATGTATCGAAGCAATAAATTCATTACATAACCATCATTCAATTCCTAATATAGATCCATGAAAATTTGTGAAATCATAGAACGGGCTACAGACCCCTTTGTAAGTTTTGAGATCATCCCGCCTGCCAGGGGTCGCAGTGCCAGGGAAGTGTATGAGATCATTGATGAACTGATAGACTTTAAGCCACCCTTTATCGATGTTACCAGTCACGCTGCGGATTCGTACTATGTGGAACAGGACAATGGATCCTTTACGCGCCATATAAAACGGAAGCGGCCCGGGACCATTGGACTCTGTGCTGCCATTAAATACCGTTATCAGGTCGAAGCAGTACCCCACCTGCTATGCCAGGGTTTTAACCGGCAGGAGACTGAAGATGCCCTTATCGAGCTCAATTATCTGGGGATTGATAACGTCCTGGCCATCCGTGGAGATCAACTACACTACAATAAATCTCATGCAACTGGCCGGGAAGTTAATGAGTATTCCATCGACCTGGTTCATCAGATCAGTAATATGAATCGGGGTAAGTACCAGGAAGATATCCTGGATGCGGATGAATCTGACTTTTGTGTTGGAGTGGGAGGGTATCCCGAAAAACACCCTGATTCTCCCAGCAAAGCCGCTGATATCAGATATTTAAAGCAAAAGGTCGCTGCTGGTGCCCAGTACATTGTTACTCAAATGTTTTTTAACAATCAGGACTACTTCCAATTTATCGCAGAGTGCCGGGCTGAAGGAATTTCCGTTCCCATCATACCCGGGATAAAACTATTAACCCGCAAGGGTCAACTCCACTCTTTGCCTCATTCATTTTCAGTAAACATCCCAGATGACCTGGTTAAATCATTTGAAGGTGCCGAAAGCTCACATGAAAGAGCCGAGATTGGTATGGCGCATGCCACAAAGCAGTGCGAAGAACTACTGAACCATGGTGTGGAGAGTTTGCATTTCTACGTCATGCAGGACACCCACCTGGTTAAAAAAGTTATAAACTCCCTTGATATGGTTTGAATTATTTAGTTAAAAGTTAAAAGTTAAAAGTTAAAAGTTAAAAGTTAAAAGTTAAAAGTTAAAAGTTGACATTCGATCGGTCTTCGCCTAACGGCTTGGGTCTTCACTTTCAGCTTCATC
>JAJRSW010000030.1 GCA_024278595.1 Fidelibacterota bacterium
GTACCCGGGTTTCAGTAAAGATGTGGTTACTTTCGGTCTTATCCAGAATGTAAAAATTACTGATAATGGGGTTGAACTGGGCGTAAAATTCTCTACGGAGAAGGACAGCATGCGCCAGGAGATCCTCTCGAATATCGAACAGGTCTTGAGAGAAGGTGGCTATGGTAAGGTTAGCATCGAAATCATACAGGCTCCCGCTCAACCGGCAACAACTCCTCAAGACTCAAACGCGCCCCCTTCAATTACTGGCGTTAAGCATACCATCGCAGTCGCCAGTGGCAAAGGCGGTGTAGGTAAATCTACTGTCGCAGCTAATCTTGCGGCAGCCTTAAAAAAACAGGGCCACTCGGTTGGTATTTTAGATCTGGATGTATTTGGACCAAGTCTGCCCATCACTTTGGGGATCCATGAAGTTCCCAAGGTCCTGGAAGGCAATAAACTTCAGCCCCTCAAGAAATACGACATCTCACTAATGTCATTGGGCTTTTTACTCACCGACAGCTCGCCAGTCATCTGGCGTGGTGCCATGGTTGCTAAAATGGTTTCTCAATTCCTGTTTGATGTGGATTGGGGTGATCTGGATTATTTGATCCTGGATCTGCCACCTGGAACGGGCGATGTACAACTTACGCTGGTGCAACAGGTCGCATTGACCGGTGCCGTGATCGTAACCACGCCCCAGGATCTGGCTTTGCAAGATGTAGAACGCGGTGCAAATATGTTTGAGAAAGTGAATACTCCGGTCTTGGGCATCATCGAAAACATGTCCTATCATATCTGTGAAAAGTGTGGTCATACATCTCAGATATTTTCCGCAGGTGGTGGGGAAAAGGAAAGTAAACGGCTCAAAGTTCCCCTGCTGGCTAAAATACCACTCAACGAGGATATCATGCAGGCTGGCGAACAGGGTGAACCCCTGGTAATTCATCTGCCGGAATCTGAGGCTGCTGGTATTTTTAGAGAGCTTGCCGGAAAAATTCATGAATTGGTGAATTAAACGGCTATGCTAAAAACCGATCAGATTTATCAAGCTTTGTCCAAGGTCTACGATCCGGAAATTCCGGTAAATCTGGTGGACCTGGGGCTTATCTATGATGTTCAGGTGGATGATGAGTTGGTGAGCGTGAAGATGACCCTCACCGCAGTGGGTTGTCCCATGCATTCCGTGATCTATGAAAATGTCAGGAAGGCGATTGAAGCTCTGGATGGTGTTTCAGAAACCCAGGTGGAAATTGTTTGGGAACCACGTTGGAGTCCTGAGCTGATAAGTCCCGAGGGACGTATCGCTTTGGGTATGGTATAAAAGAATCAAAATATTGTCCGCAGCAATCGATAAGATAAAGTCCGAAGTCCTGGCCCATGGGAATCTCCCAAAACACGTGGCCATCATCATGGATGGTAATGGGCGCTGGGCGAAATCAAGATCCCAACCCAGAATATTTGGGCATCGGGCAGGGGTAAAAAGTGTCCGGCGTATAACAGAAATAGCCGGTGATATTGGCTTGGAAACGCTGACCCTGTATACCTTTTCCAGCGAGAACTGGAAACGCCCGAAACTTGAGGTCTCAGCTTTAATGAAACTGTTGTTGGATACCATCACCAAAGAAGTGGATGATCTACACCGGAACAATGTCAGACTGACAGTGATCGGCGATCTGGGATCCATGCCGAAAGGTCCCCGGAAAGGGATGTTGGATGGGATCGACAAGACAGCCGGAAATACCGGTCTCAATTTAAATCTCGCATTGAACTATGGGGGTCGTCAAGAGATCCTGCAGGCTGTCCGAACCATTGGACAGGCCATTCAAAGCGGCGAGCTGACTGCCGACGAAATAGACGAGGGGAGCATTTCCCAAAATCTCTATACTGGCGATATGCAGGACCCGGATCTTTTGATCCGTACCAGTGGTGAGTTCCGGTTGAGCAATTTTCTTTTGTGGCAACTGGCCTACACTGAAATCGTGGTAACACCCGTATACTGGCCAGCATTTAAGGAGATCGATTTTTTGGAAGCCATCAGGGAATATCAACAAAGAGAAAGAAGATACGGACAAGTAAGTGAACAAATTCAAAATTAGAACGTTCGTTTAAATATGAAAAATTATTATAAGCACCTCACAAGCCTGATTTTGCTTACATCCCTGGTGATGGGTCAACCGGCAGTCTCCATCAAAATCGCCAGTATTGATGTGGTCGGAACCAAAACTGCAGCACCTGAAGTTGTCATTTCTTCATCGGGATTAACCGTTGGTATGGAAGCTAAACAGGAAGATTTTTCTGAGGCTATCAAACAGTTATGGAGCCTGGGACTCTTCTCTGATGTGAAGATCTTATCAGAGCGTGAAAGTCCAGACGGTGTCTTTCTGGTCATTAGCGTGGAAGAATACCCCAGACTCGATAAAGTAGTTCTGGAGGGGAATGACAAACTCAAGGCCGAGGACATCGATGAAGCCCTCAAGCTTCATCCTGGTCAGGCACTGACGCCATTCACGGTCTATGAAAGCCAACGTATCATTCAGAAGCTGTACTATGAGGATGGCTATTTATTGGCAGAGGTTGAACCCAGCACATTTGAAGGGGAACGGGAGAATACGCGGGGTGTGAAATTCCAGATCACAGAGCATAAAAAGGTCTCAATTGGGGGAATTAAATTTTCAGGCAATACCGAACTTACAGATCGTAAGCTTAAGCAGAAAATGGAAAAGATCAAAGAGGAACGCTGGTGGAAATTCTGGGCCGAAACCGAGTATTCCATTGATAATCTGCGTTCAGATGAACGAGCTATCGAAAATTATATGCACTCCCTGGGATATCGGGATGCTGAAATACTGGGAGACAGCATTTACTACTCTGAAGATCTGAAAAAAATGTATTTTCAGATCGAACTCCACGAAGGGGCGAAATATAAGTACGGAGAAGTAAGTGTAATTGGCAATACGGTGTTTGAGAGTGTGGACATACTGTCTGCGCTGGGAATTTCCAGAGGTGACCAGTATAACTCTGAGAAACTCATGGAAGCCATAGAGCTTGGCGTCCGGGGGCCCTACATGGATAAGGGCTACTTGTACGCCCAGATCAACCCCATCGAGATGCCCATTGCCGCTGACACCATCGATCTCACCCTGGAGATCACGGAAATGAAACCGGTTCATGTGCGTCATATCAAGATTATTGGTAATGACAAGACCAAGGAAAATGTGATCCGCCGCGAGCTGAGAATCTTTCCAGGTGATCTTTTTAGTCGGACGGCGCTCATGCGCTCCCAGCGTGAGGTCATGATCCTGAACTATTTTGGAAATGTTATCCCGGATGTGATTCCCTATGATGAGGATCAGATCGATCTGGTCTTCGAGGTCGAGGAAAAAAATACCGGTACTGCCACCGCCAGTGCCGGGTATAGTGAGCGAGATGGCTTTATTGGAACCGTTGGTCTCCAGTTCCCAAATTTTCGCGGTAATGGCCAGCAACTTACCTTCAATTTCCAGCGGGCGTATAGCTATGAAGCCCTGTCCATCAGTTTTGTGGAGCCCTGGCTTTTAAATACCCCAAATTTATTAGGGATCAGTCTATTTGATCAGAATCGCAGTCAAAATAGCAGATCCTCCTATTTTAACTATGCTTCAAATTACTCAACTCCTTATGATGTTCATACTACGGGTGGTTCCATCACCTTTGGCCGCCGGCTTCAATGGCCTGACAACTATTTTCGTGGTCGCTGGGCCCTGAGAGCTGCCATCGATCGCTATGATCTTGAGAAAGTGTACTATCAAAGTATCTTTGATCGGGTAAATCCAGCTCACCTGGAACAGACTTCTGGAATCAGCCTATCACAAAATATTTCTCGAGATTCACGAAATGCACCGGAATTTCCAACCAGTGGCTCAGTCCTGAGCCTGAATTCAGTCTATAGTGGGGGTTTGTTGGGGGGGAACGAGAGCTTTTTCAAACAAAAAGCCAGTCTGGAGTGGTATACGCCGATCTGGAAGGATAAACTGGCCATGCGGAATTATTTTGAGGGCGGGATGCTCAACCCCATCAAGCTGGATTCCACTCATATTATTCCCTACGATGAGTACTTTTTTATGGGAGGAGCCGGTCTGATCTATGGTAGTGCCTTACGTGGCTATGCTGAACGATCTGTTGGAACCTTAGATGGTAACGCTTATTTTGGTGGAATGGCATCTTTCAAGTATACTTTGGAAATGCGTTATCAATTGTCTCCAAATCCGATGATGTATTTGATCGGATTTGCCGAGGCCGGCAATGTTTGGGACAGTTTTGAATCCAGCAACCTGTTTGATCTGAAGCGGTCGGTGGGTTTTGGGGGACGTATCATTATGCCCCCGCTGGGAATGTTGGGCATCGATATTGGCTGGGGCTTTGATCAAGACCCTGCCCCTGATTGGAAATCACCGGAATATCACTTTATTTTCGGTCAACAATTTTAAAATTTATGTTTGAGGAGAACCTATTTTGAACAAAACTACGATTCGCTTGATTCTGCTTTTAATACTATCCATGGCTGCCTTCGGCCAGAAATTTGGCTATATCAACTCAGAATATATCCTCTCTCAGTTTGAAGAGTTCCGGGAAGCCCAGAGTAAGCTGGAGGTAGAAGGCCGGAAACTGGAAAAGCAATATTACGACATGGCTGCCTCACTTGATAGCCTACAACAGGACTATGAACGTCAAAAGTTTCTAATGACCGAAAGTAATCGCGGTGCCAAGGAAAATGAGATGCGACGTCTTGCTGAGGAAATTCAACAATTCCAGGTTCAGAAGTTAGGCCCCCAGGGTGAGTTTTACCAAAAACAACAGGCCCTGGCAGATCCAGTTCTCCAGAAGATCAATACCGCCATTAAAAAAGTCGGTGAAGATGGTGGCTACGATTTCATATTTGACACAGTTGCCGGTAATGTTTTATACGCACAGGATAAATTTGATCTTACTGAAAAAGTTTTAAAGGAGCTCCATAAATAGGGGTCAGTCATTTCTTTGACTTTAAAGCTAGTGTTGTGTTAACCATGTTATGTGGAAAAAGTCGTAGGAGTTTTTGTTGCCAACAAGGCAAATATTTTTTGCATAGCCGCTCATGCTGAGTTCATCGAAGTATAGCTATAGTAGGAATATTTAACGCAGTTGGCAGCAAAAAGAACAAGACTTGGTTGCGACAGTGCATGATTAAAATGACACTAGGTGAGCTGGCACATACCCTTGGTGTCAGACTTGAAGGAGATGAGAGTATTGAGGTCTCGAAAGTAAACGAGATCCAAGCTGCTACATCCAATGAGATATCCTTCCTCGCGAATCCAAAATATTTAAAGTACGTCAAAACCACTCAGGCAGCCGCCTTGATCGTGCCTGAAGATATGGATATTGATTTTCCGAATCTGCTTCGATCATCCAATACTCAACATAGTATGCTTAAAGCACTAGAGCTACTGAATCAAAGACCACGAAAGATCAACCCCGGGTTGCATGCCACTGCAATAGTTGACTCTGAAACCACTGTTCCGAAAACGGCAGAGATCGGTCCTGGGGTCGTCATCGGGAAAAAAGTAGTGCTGGGTGAAGATGTCATAATAGAGGC
This sequence comes from Fidelibacterota bacterium, assembly GCA_024278595.1. Classification (GTDB taxonomy): domain Bacteria; phylum Fidelibacterota; class UBA8477; order UBA8477; family JABMPR01; genus JABMPR01. Next base: position 5,591 of record JAJRSW010000030.1, read on the forward strand.
CAATGTTGTCATAGGAGAGGCCAGTCAGATCGGTGATCAGTGCCATCTCTATCCAAATGTGGTGCTCTATGAGGAAAGTATTCTGGGCAAAAAATGTATTATTCACAGCGGAGCAGTCATCGGGAGTGATGGATTTGGATTCGCAGTGGAGTCAGGTGAGGTCCAAAAGATCCCCCAGACCGGAAATGTCATTCTGGGAGATCAGGTGGAAATCGGAGCCAATTGCGCCATTGATCGTGGATCCATTGGATCTACAACTATTGGCGATGGGACCAAGCTGGACAATCTGGTGCATCTTGCTCATAGCGTTCACCTAGGAAAAAATTGTTTTCTCACTGCTCAGGTTGCCATCGCAGGTAGTTCGGTTCTGGGCGACAGGGTCCAGATGGGTGGACAAAGTGGCGTGATCGGGCATCTGAATATTGGTGATGATGTGGCTATTGCCACACGCGGTGGGGTGACCCATGATATCCCGGATGGGGTGATGGTAAGCGGTTTTCCAGCCCGGTCTCATCGTGAGGAACTTAGAATTGAAGCTATTATAAAAAAATTGCCTGCTTTATATAAAGCCGTTAAAGTACTTGAAAAACAAGTAAATAAAACCTAAGTGGACGCTGTTACAGGAATGAAGGAATTGAAGTAGATGCAGGATAGAAGAGAAAACCAGAGAAGTATTAAAAAGGCAGTGTCCATTGCTGGTATCGGTTTACATACAGGCGTGCAGACCAGAATGACCTTTAAGCCTGCCGCTCAAAATACGGGCATTCGCTTTTTGCGGACTGATGTGCCGAATGCCAAGCCTATTCCTGCTGATATTGACCATGTAGTGGATATATCCAGAGGTACTACTCTGGAGCATAATGGCTCCCGAATCCATACGACCGAGCATGTTCTGGCTGCCATCAGTGGTTTGGAGATCGACAATATTCTCATCGAATTGGATAATAAAGAACCACCGGTGATGGATGGCAGTGCCATTCCCTTTGTTGACATACTGTTGGAGGCTGGCTTTGAGGAGCAGGATGCTACCCGGGAGTATCTGGTCCTTGATAAGACAATTACCTATTCAGATCCGGAAAAGGGCGTGGATATTCATGCTTTGCCATCTAACCAATTCCGGGTCACTTTTCTCATCGATTACAAATTGCAGTCATTGGGCACTCAGTATATGTCCTTTTACTCGCTGGAACAGGATTTCGTAGAGCAAATCGCACCGGCCCGTACTTTTTGCTTTCTCCACGAAGTTGAGGAATTAAAAGCCCAGGGTTTGATCAAGGGTGGCAGTGCTGATACGGCACTGGTAATGATCGATCGCAAGATCGAAGAATCAGAGTTGGATCGGTTACAGAAATTATTCAATATCAAAGATAAGCTGGTACAAAGTGAGAACGGGATCCTCAACGGTAAAAGTTTACGCTCCAAGACCGAACCGGTGCGGCATAAGATACTGGATCTCATTGGTGACCTGGCTTTACTGGGGATGCCGATCCAGGGGCACATTACAGCTGCCAGAAGTGGACATGCCAGCAATGTTGAGCTGGTGCGTCTTTTAAAGAAAGAATACGAAAAACAAATCCTGGCGAAACGATTTCAAAGACGACCAAGAGAGCGACAGATCGTCTTCGACACCGAAGCGATCATGCGCATATTACCACATCGTTATCCCTTTCTACTTATCGACCGAATTATTGACTTTACACCCGGTGAGAAGATCACAGCGATCAAGAATGTGACCATGAATGAGCCCTTTTTTCAGGGCCATTTTCCAGGTAAACCGGTGATGCCTGGTGTATTGACCCTGGAAGCCATGGCCCAGGCCGGAGGAGCGCTCTTGCTCAACGCTGGAGAAGATCCCGAGAATAAACTGGTCTTCTTCTCAGCCATCAATAACGTAAAATTTCGTAAGCTCATCGAACCTGGTGATCAGATCATATTTGAAGTTGAGTTGATCAAGTTCCGCCTTAGATCAGCCAAACTCAGAGGCATGGGATTTGTCGATGGCAAACTGGTAGTTGAAGCTGACCTCATGGCTTCCATTGTTGAGAGATAGATCCATGATTCCCCGAATCCATCCAACGGCCATCATCAGTCCTGACAATGTGAAGCTAGGGAAAAATGTCAGCATCGGCCCCTACACCATTGTTGAAGAGAACGTAACTGTTGGTGACGGATGTATTATCAAAGCCCACGTACATATCGGTGCCCGAACAACTCTGGGTAAGAACTGTCGTCTATTTAATGGTGCTGTGGTGGGGGAGATCCCCCAGGATCTAAAATATGCCGATGAAGAAACTGAAACCATTGTTGGTGATAATGTTATCATCCGCGAATATTGTACGATCCATCGGGGTACTACTGATCGGTGGAAGACCACCATTGGCAACAATGTACTGATCATGGCCTATTCTCACATTGGGCATGATTGTGTTATTGGCGACAATACCATTATCGCCAATTCCTGCAATATGGGTGGTCACGTGGAAGTTGGAGATTTCGTAATTATTGGTGGTGCTGTTCCCATTCATCAGTTTGTTAAAATTGGTAAACATGCCTTTATCGCAGGGGGCTTTCGTATTTCAAAGGATATTCCGCCCTATATCAGGGCATCCAACATCCCCTTGACCTATAATGGTCTTAATTCGGTCGGTTTACACCGGCGGGGCTTCCCCAGTGAGACCATCCAGCAGATCAAACATGCCTACACCAGGATCTACCGCAGTCATATGAATGTCGGTCAGGCTGTTAAGCATATCAAATCTAACATGGCGCTCACCCCGGAAGTTCAAGATATTCTTGATTTTATTGATGAAAGTACGCGAGGGATCATTCGAGGTTAATAAGTATGAAGGTTTGCCTTCACCCTTGAACCAGTTCGCTGATGTCATTGATCAAGATTAAAAACACTTGCGCTATATTTATTTTCCTGGCAAGCCTAACAAGCATTCTTGCCGGGACTGATTTTCCCGAATGGCAAGATCGGTCCCGATTTCAGGCTGATCTCAGAGCTGCCGCACGGGTTACGAATATACCCAATCATGGGGGGGGTGATCACTTTCTTGGATTGAGCCTATCCCTGGCCCTGTTTCCTTCCGGTTCTGGTGAAAATATCATGGTCCCTGCCGCTCGCGTATCCCTCTATCCCAACCCGGGCTACAATCTTTGGGTACAATTTGCCCAATGGCCAGGTGATCGACCAGCATTTTCAGTAGCCACAGGCATCCAAATTGAGTTCCCGGCGGAACAACGAGCCATCCGGCAGGGTCTTGGACTGTCCTGGAGTGAGATCATTGGAAACGCCTATATCCAGAGAGATATTAGTGCTCATGCCCTTTACGGTCGCTCTGGCAAATCGCTTCATTATGGTCTCATGCTGACCCTGGACCTGCAGCATGTGATCGTTGAAGATGGTCACGGAATACCTGATTATGATGAGACCATCTTCCAGGCTCTACCTTATATTAGCTGGATGTTGTTTGAAACAAGCAAGGTGTCGCTAAGTATACCTATGGACAAGGACGGGTTTGCATTGGATTTAAGTTATGAATGGCTTTTCGGGAAACGCGAGTAAATGACAAGCAAGACCAGACAACTCTCAGTTTTGGGCTCCACTGGAAGCATTGGAGTGAATGCCTTGAACGTGGTTCGTCGTTTTCCTGATCATTTCAGGGTGAAATATATCTCGGGATACTCACAGGTCGATCTACTTATCCAACAGGCCCATGAATTTTCTCCTCAGGCAGTCGCCATTGGCGATGAAGATCAATTCGTCAGACTCAAAAATGCTCTACCGGGAACAGAGGTTTTAAAAGGGCGAGCGGGTCTGCTGGAGCTGGCCGCCCGGGATGATGTGGACACCATGTTGAATGGTATTGTAGGCAGTGCCGGAATGGAACCCACCATTTGTAGTATTCTTGCTGGTGTGAATATTGCTCTCTCCAATAAAGAGAGTCTGGTCATGGCCGGTGATCTCATTAATAAATTATTAGCGGAAAAAGGGGTGGCACTTTACCCCGTGGACAGTGAACACAGCGCGATCTGGCAGTGCCTGGTTGGTGAGGCTCCAGAAGATATCAAGCGACTGGTGATCACTGGCTCAGGTGGTCCATTCCGAACTACTCCTGTAGGCGCTTTCAAGGATATCACGGTCACGCAAGCTTTGAACCACCCCAACTGGGCCATGGGTCGCAAGATCACCATCGATTCGGCAACCATGATGAATAAGGGTCTTGAGGTGATCGAGGCCTTCTGGCTCTTTCAGTTACCGGCTGAAAGGATCGCGATTGTGATCCATCCTCAGAGTATCATCCATTCCATGGTAGAATTTGTGGATGGATCAGTGAAAGCCCAATTGGGTTTACCTGACATGAAGATCCCCATTCAGTATGCACTGAGCTATCCCCGGCATTTTCCCCAGGCCTGGGAACAACTGGATCTGGCGCAGATCGGTACACTGACCTTTGAAGAACCGGACTTCAAGAAGTTCGAATGTCTTCAATTGGCTTTTGATGCGTTGCAGAGCGGGGGAAGTCTGCCAGTAGTTTTAAATGTCGCGAATGAGGAAGCTGTATACAGATTTCTGGATGGGGAGATCCCCTTTACGGCTATTCCGGAATTGATAACAAAAGCAATAAACGCCCACGATTATCTTGAACACCCCGAGCTGGATGATATCTTAGCTCTGGAAAAGTGGACGCAAGCTTTCATACAAAGGAGTTAAAAGGACCTAATGGGTTTTTTCTCGATTGATACACTGTTTACCATCGCTGCGGCGATATTTACTTTAGGAATTCTGATCTTAATCCACGAACTTGGGCATTTTATGATCGCTCGGATGGTGGGCATACGGGTGGAGCGCTTCTCCATCGGCATGCCTCCGCGCTTGCTGGGTATTCAGAACAAAGTTGATGGGCTTTGGATGAAATTTTTTATCCCCTGGTTTCTGCAACGTCCTTTCAATGCCGAAACTGTTGAATTTCGGATCCCACGCAAACATCCCAAAGCCAGTGATACCGAATACGCTCTGAGTTGGACCCCCTTTGGCGGCTATGTGAAAATGTCCGGTATGATTGATGAATCCATGGACGGTGAGACCACTGGTAAGCCCTGGGAGTTCAGCAGTAAAAAACGCTGGCAGCAGCTTTTAACCATTTCCGGAGGGGTGATCATGAACGCGATCCTGGCGTTTGTGATCTTTTCTGCCATTCTATATACCACTGGAATGGATGAACCTGTGGCTGGAACCTCAGTTGGTTCCATGGTCAGTACCGAAGAGCGGCCCATTTTCCCGGCAGAAGCTGCTGGTATTCAAGAAAATGATCAGATCATTACAATTAATGGGCAAGCCGTAAGCGAGTGGGAAGAACTGACCACTATTGTTCAAGCCCTGCCTGGCCAGATGATCGCCGTTGAATGGTTAAGAAATGGTACTCGCTACACCGATTCCATTTTGGTTGTGAAAGAAACGGTTCCCACAGCTGAGGGAACTCTGGATATTGGGATGATCGGTATTGGCCGGGTCCTGGAACACAAAGAACTGGGTCTTCTGGAATCAGTCCAATATGGCGCCAGAAGTACCTATATGTTCGGCACCTTGATGGCCCGGGGTTTCTGGTACATGATCACGGGCGAAACGTCCATGGATCAGGTTGGGGGACCGGTTATGATCGCCCAAATGGCTGGTGAGATGGCGCGCCGTGGCTGGCTGGATATCTTTTATTTTATGGCGATTATCAGCGTGAACCTGGCCTTTATCAATATATTGCCGATTCCAGGTCTGGATGGTGGACATTTTCTGATCATTTCCATTGAAGGGATCATCAGGAGACCCCTGCCCATTAATGTCAAATTGGTCATTCAGCAGGTTGGTATGCTGTTTCTCCTGGGTTTGGTTCTGTTCATTACAATCCAGGATATTGCGCGTCTCTGATCCCACCAGGCATTGCTATGTCAACTGCTAAACGTATAGCGAAGAAGCCCCTCGTTTATCTGAGATACTCCCTTGAATTTCTATTTCTGATAGCCTTCAATATACTCCTTTTTGGACTGCCTTGGTCCCTATCCTGGCGCCTGGGTCGCGGAATGGGGTGGCTCAGTTACCAATTTTTCAGCAAACGAAAATCTACGGTAAAACGTAATATCGAACGTGCATTTCCTGACCTTTCAAGTACTGAAACAGAGTCATTGATCAAAGCTTGCTATCTACACTGGGGTGAAGGTTTCATCTCGACCCTGAAATTGTGGATGGTGAGTAAACGGAAATCAAGATCCATCGTTGATGCTCCTGGCTTTGACGAATATGTGCTGGCGGCTCAAAAAGCTCAGGAACCGATCCTCTATTTTACCGGTCATTTTGGATCATGGGAAATGGCAGGGCGCTATGCCGGAGGCATCGGTCCCGGAGCAGCATCCATCTACCGAATTCAGAAAAATCCAATGGTGGACTGGTTTCTGACCTGGATCCGTGAGTTTCATCACCTGAAATTGATCAATTCATGGTCCGGAATGCCCGCTTTTGAGGATGCTCTCAAACGCTATACCGGACTGGCTGTTGTGGGGGATCAGTTCAAAAATAAAAATGCCCTCCAGGTTGACTTTTTTGGAATTCCCTCATCCGCTACCAAGGGGGCTGCCATTTTGACCTTCCGGGTTAAGCCTCGGCTGGTATTCCTGGCCTGTACTCAGCATCGAGGGCGATATCGCCTAAATATTGAAGAGATCCCTTATGCCTTGCCCGAAACCTTAAATGATGAGTGGATGACTGAACTCACTCAGCAGCTTACCACTAAGCTGGAAACTGAGATCCGTAAATATCCCGAACAGTATTTCTGGTTTCATCGGCGTTGGAGAGATCTTGATCGAAAAGCAGCCCGGGCTGCTGAAAAATCATGATCATATTAGATCTAAAGCACAGATCAACAACCCTATCCGGTCCTGATGCGGCACAAATAACTCAGTTGCTGCATAACGATCAGGTCATTGTTTATCCCACTGACACGCTGTATGGTTTGGGGGTGGATGCCAGTTCGGAAGCGGCTGTTGCCCGCTTGTATCGTTTGAAAGCGCGTGAGGATTCACCCATCTCGGTCCTGCTTGAATCTGTAGCTCAATTGTTTGATCTGGCAGATGGACTTAATGAGACCGCCCGGATCCTGATCCAAAAATTCTTACCCGGGGCGCTCACGGTTGTTTGTAAATGCCATTACCCCTTTGCCAGGCAGCTCATGTCCCGGTCTGCTACCATGGGATTTAGAGTTCCTGGAGATGCTATCTCCCGGCAGATCCCGGAGCTCAATGGTCGACCGGTTACCACAACCAGTGTGAACCCAGCCGGGTTTCCAGCCGCCACTTCGCTTGAGGAGGTTCAGAGTTATTTTGCTGATGAGCTTGGCATGATGCTGAATATGGGGACCCTGAGAGCCTCCCGGGGAAGCACGGTGATCGATCTGACTACCCAGCCGTTTGAGATCTTGCGCGAAGGTGAAATAGCTCGCCAAGCGCTGCAGGAATTTCTAAACTAAGCGCATGTATCTGCGAATCCTGAAACTGATCAAACCCTACTGGCCCCAAATAGGTGCCGGCATAGGTTTGTCAATTGTAAATGTCTTTTTTCATTCACTCACACTCTGGTTATCTGCATCATTTATAACGACTATTTTTGCTAATCCTGTCGACCCGGTTGTCACGCCTGCGGATCAGTTGACCCAGGGCCTTGATCTGAATGAGCGTCTCAAACAACTTACCAGCGAATATTTTTTCTCAGGATCCCAATTGGATGCTTTGGGGACACTAGCGCTAGTCATCCTGTTTAGTTACCTGGTAAAATCCCTGGCCTACTACGGTAACAAATTATTTACCGGCTACGCGCAAGCAAAGGTGGTCCAGGACCTGAGAACTCAATTATATCAACATTTCCTTACCCAACCATTGAGTTTCTTCCAGTCCAGACGTAGTGGTGATCTGATCTCATTGGCTATGAATGATGTCCTGAAGGTGAACCAGGCCCTGGCCACGACCTTTCATCCTCTGGTCATCGAGCCGCTCTATATTGTTACCTATCTTTCCATCCTGTTCATTATTAACTGGAAGTTGACCCTTATTTCTATCCTGATCATCCCCATCACATCGCTGTTCATTGCTGTTATCAGTAAAAGCATCCGCCGCAAGGTGATTCGAGTACAGGCCCAACTGGGGGAGCTAACATCCCGTTTTACAGAATTGATATCCGGAATCAGAATTATTAAAGCTTTTGTGAATGAATCAAATGAGACCAGACGATTCAGTGGTGAAGCCCAAAAGCTGTACCAACTGATGTTTCGTCAGATCCGGCTACAGAGTCTATCGCTGCCGGTGACAGAGATGTTGGGTGTGACCATGGCCGTGATACTTCTGTGGATCGGTGGGGTGCAGGTACTGAAGTTTGGTACGATCAGCAGTTCTGATTTTCTGCGATTTATTGTCATCCTGTTTGCGATCTATCAGCCCATTCGTAACCTGGCCAAGGTTAATATCAATATCCAGACCGGTGTGGCTGCTGGAAGTCGGGTCTTCCAGATCCTGGACATTGAGCCTGCTATCCGGGATGAAAGTGATAGTCAGGACCTGCCTGCTTTTGAAAATGAGATCCGCTTTACTGATGTAACCTTCGCGTATGACAATTCGGAACTGCCAGCGCTCAAGAATTTGAATACGGTTATCACCAAGGGAGAAATGGTGGCTTTGGTGGGTCCCAGTGGAGCAGGTAAAACAACTGTAGTTGATCTGATTCCCAGGTTTCATGATATTAATGCCGGCAGTATCAGTATTGATGGAATTGATATTCGGAAATTGACCCGCTCCAGCATTCGCAAGCAAATCGGTATTGTGTCCCAGGAAACTATTTTGTTCAATGACACGGTGTATAACAATATCTCCTATGGCATGGATTGCTCTCGGGTACAGGTGGAAGCAGCAGCCCGCCGTGCCAACGCCCATGAATTTGTCCTGGAATTGGAGGATCAATATGAGACCATGCTGGGTGAACACGGTGCCCGCCTGTCTGGTGGACAGAAACAGCGCATTGCCATTGCCAGGGCTTTACTCAAGGATCCAGCCATCCTGATCCTGGATGAGGCGACCTCCGCGCTGGATACGGCTTCAGAACAGGCCGTTCAGTCAGCCATCGACACACTCATGAGTGGACGAACGGTCATCGTGATTGCGCACCGCCTCTCAACTATCTTGAATGCTGATAAAATACTGGTCATGGATAAGGGTAAGATCATTGAACAGGGTGATCATAAGACCCTGAGCGAAGCGGGTGGCTTATACGAAAAACTTTATCGCCTCCAGTTTGCCACCGAGAGTGATAGCACCCCATAAACACCGGATTCTGCTACCCCAAAATTGGTTTTTTCGTTGCCAAGCAACCCCACTGTCCCTGCCGGACATCTCCCTTGGGTGAGTATCCATGCCGTGATGGAGGTCATCTGAAATTATTATTTATATTGAGCGCACTTGGTACAATACCAGTATGATAGGGCTAGCGCGGATCAAGCTTGCAGGTCCTGACGGAAGGTCCAAAGATCATTTAAAAAGTAATTTAAGATGGAAGCCATCAGGATTGCGATCAGATTAGCCAGGATATAGTACAGGCCGGCATAATGGGTGAGTAGCATGAGAATTATCCAGTTTAAACCACCAGCCACCCAACTCACCATGGTGAATTTCAACAAACCGGTGCGGATGGCCTGGAATCCATTCATCTCCCGGTCGATCCAGGTGAAACGACGATTCCAGAAAAAATTGTTAAAAATGGCGATCTGAATGGCCACCAGGGAGGCAATGGCGATTGGAACAAAAAGATGTTCCCGGGCGTAGTATAGGATCGCATTATTGACAATAATTCCAGAGACACCAACAAAAGTGAATCTGAGGAATCGTTTTGGAACCTGAAATTGCATGTGCCAATTTAGTTTTATCGGTGTTAATGAATAGACAAAAAGCTTGGGCGTACCAAAGGTTGAGGATAGCTTCTAAAATAATGAAAATTCACGCGAGAATATTTATAATGCTGCTTTTTATGGGAGTAGCGGCATTTGGCCAGAATTATTCATTTAAAGTGAAATATGGGCTGATCCAGGCTGGGAAAGCAAAGCTGGTCCTCACTGTCAAAGACGGTTACCTGGAAAGTCGTTTAAATATTGAATCATCACCCTGGCTCGCCAATCTTTGGACCTTGTCTGACTCCATTTGGAGTTTCTATGAAATTGAGTCTGGCCAACTTAAACGCCATGTTAAGGCCATTCATGAGGGCTCCTACCAGCGCCATTACGAGGTAATATTCAAGGATAGTAATCAGGTCTCCATTAATGGTCGGGAGCGGGACTTGGATACTCGCGGTCTGCTAGACATTCCCAGCTTGCTGTTCGAGCTTTCCAATACAGAATTCACAAGTGGTGACACCTTGCACTTTCGACTGTGGGATGGTCAGGGCTATGGTGTCCTGGAACTGCTGGTAGAGAAAATATCAGGTCCCAGCCTTTTTAGACCATTTGGAGAGCCGGGCTGGAAACTCACACCACTCAGCAGTACGAAAAAATCCCGGGAGAATCGAATTCAACTCGCATTAATGCTCTCAGACACTATGCCACACACACCATTGAAAATCGAGATCGATACAAAATACGGTGCAGTAGTTATGAGATTGATCACCCATTGATGCATAATTACCATTTCCAGATGATGTTGTAACGGTTATCTTTCCCTACTTGATAATGTTTAGGAACTCAATTTACACAGGATCTTTTATGCTACGCAAACTGCTACTTTTGTTGCTGCCCCTGATCATCTTTCCACAGGTTTATGTGTTGGAAGTCAAGGGTACCATCGACATGGGTCTGGCCTATTTTTTTGAACGTCAGATTCCCCAGTTGAATGAGGCTGGTGGGGATGCCATCATTCTGGATATTGATACGTTCGGGGGGCGGGTGGATGCCGCGACCATGATGAAAAACGCCTTGCTGAACTCTGAGATCCAGACCATTGCTTATATCAACACCAAAGCAATCTCAGCTGGTGCTTTAATTTCTCTGGCCTGCGATACCATCATCATGCGGTCTAGCGCTACTATGGGGGCTACCACCGTGGTGGATGGGCAAAGCCAGAAAGCGAGCGAAAAAGCTCAATCGTACATGCGCGAGGAAATGGCTGCAACAGCAGAATCCAAGGGGCGGGATCCGGATATCGCCATGGCCATGGTGGATGAAACTCTGGATATTGATACATTGGTGACCGCCGATGGAGATACGCTTTACATTGATGATATTGAAGGGGCTGGTCCGGGCAAACTTTTGACCCTGAGAACCTCGACCGCCTTAAAATATGAAATGGCTGATTACCAGATGGATTCAATGGATGAAATACTGAAGCATTTCGGATTCTCGCAACATGATGTAGTGCACATTGAGCCCACCTGGTCTGAGGCCATCGTGCGCTTTCTCACCAATCCGATCGTGAGCTCATTGCTCATGACCCTGGGATTTCTGGGACTGATCTTTGAGATCCAGAGCCCAGGTTGGGGTATTCCGGGCAGCGTTGGTTTGTTAGCCCTGTTCCTGTTCTTCTCGACCTCATTGATCGCAAACCTGGCTAACATGGTAGAGATCATTTTTCTACTGGGTGGACTCGTTCTACTGGGTGTGGAAGCTTTCATCATCCCAGGCTTTGGTCTGGTGGGAATCGCTGGTATAATTTTGATGATCTACGCCATGTTTACCATGTTGCTTCCTGCGACACCCACAGTGGCTGATATCAATGCTGCTCTGTGGGGTTTGACCATCGCAGTGATCGGTGGATTATTCGGACTGGGTTTGTTGATCAAGCGCATGCTTAGATCTAAAGCCTGGCAGAAGATCAGCTTGAAGCAGACGGAGACCGCGCAAGCTGGTTATAGTGGTAGTCTGGGTCTGGAGGATTATGTTGGCAAAACTGGCACGGCACTGACTTTCCTACGTCCGGCTGGTACTGTACTGGTTGAAGGATCAAGATTGGATGTGGTCACCATGGGTGATTTCATCGAAAAAGATACAGAGATCACCATCGTTCGCATCGATGGCAATCGAATTGTTGTTGATAAAAATAAATAAACTATAAAACTGGAGGAATTGTGGAAACACTACCATTAGTATTTATCCTGGCTGGAGTGGTCGCCTTTCTGGTGCTCTTCACCTATTTTATCCCGATCGGCCTGTGGATCAGTGCCGCAGCAGCTCAGGTGTATGTGGGCCTGCTAACACTGATTGGAATGCGCTTGAGAAGGATTCCGCCACCCCTGATCATTAATTCACTGGTGAGTGCCAGTAAAGCTGGTTTGGAGCTCACAACGGATAATCTCGAAGCACACTATCTGGCCGGTGGTGATGTGAATAAGGTCGTGTTGGCTTTGATCGCAGCTGATAAGGCAAATATCGACTTGGAGTTTCAGCGGGCGGCGGCTATCGATCTGGCTGGGCGTGATGTGCTGGATGCGGTAAAAATGAGTGTGAATCCCCGGGTCATCGAAACTCCCCGCGTTTCAGCTATTGCCAAGGATGGTATCCAGTTATTTGCAGTGGCCAAAGTTACGGTCAGGGCCAATATCGATCGGCTCATTGGTGGTGCTGGAGAAGAAACCGTGCTGGCGCGTGTGGGTGAAGGCATCGTGAGCTCAATCGGTTCTTCACAATCCCATAAGACTGTGCTGGAGAATCCAGACATCATCTCAAAGAATGTGTTATCCAAGGGTTTGGATGCCGGTACTGCTTTTGAACTCCTTTCCATCGATATTGCCGATGTTGATGTCGGCAAGAATATTGGTGCTACTTTGCAAATGGACCAGGCAGAGGCAGATAAGAACATTGCCCAGGCCGTTGCTGAGAAACGCAGGGCCATGGCAGTAGCCGCAGAGCAGGAGATGAAAGCCAAGGTCGTGGAAATGGAAGCCAAGGTCGTGGAAGCAGAAGCTGAGGTCCCCCGGGCCAGGGCAGAAGCTTTCCGTTCGGGAAATCTGGGAATTCTGGATTATTACCGGATGGACAATATCCAGGCCGATACTTCAATGCGGAAAAACATTTCCGGACCTGATAAAAATACGAAGAAATAGGGCCTGAGAAGATGGACAATATAGGTCCAATAGCGCTCTTTATTCTGTATATGGCGATCTCCGCCTGGGCCAAAAAAAACAAGGCTCAGCGGAAAGCTGCCCAGAAAGAAAGTGGTGTTACCGAAGCTTCTGACTCCAATGAGGCCTCCTTCATGGGCGGTATTTTCGAGAAGTTGAAAAATGAGCTGCTTGAGGCTGAGGAAGAACCTCAGTTCATTCCCTATGAATCGCCCTTAATGGAACCGGAACCGGTAATTGATGAAACAGCCCCTCGATTTGTGGAAGGATCAGGATCACTCCAGGGTGATGGGGTGCTGACCTCAGCGCCCATAGATATGGTAAGTGATGTGGTTGTAAGCCCCCTGGAGAAATTACTTGAGCCGTATTCAAGGATCGAGCAAGGCATTCTCCTGCATGAGATACTGGGGAAACCACGGGCTTATCAAGACAATGATGACTGGTTCCATAAAAGCTAAAGACCAACTGAAAGTGAACTAGAAAAGAGGCTGACTCAGAACTTGAGTCAGCCTCTTTTTATTGAATGGTGTTCAACAGGAGTGATAATCATCCCGGCCTGAAATCATGGGGTAGCACCAACAATAATCTCACCCATACCAAAAAAAAGGCTGAGAATAATCTCAGCCTTTTTTTGTAAAACCTCAAAAGAGCCGCTAATCTGAGCTGGTATCATTCTCCGAGTCGTCTTTCACAGCTTCTGACGCTTCAGTCTCAGCATCAGTGGTTTTTTCAGCTGCTTCAGCTTCCTCAGCAGCTTCTGCTTAAGCCCGGTCATCGGCATCCTTACGTTTGATCAGGTCCTGATCATCCTTGTGTTTGGTAAGCACGATAAAGGATGTGGCAAACCCGGTAGCCAGGGTCGACAGGGCATAGGCCGGTACAGCCAGATAAGCCAGGAGGGAAAAGATGCCCACAATTACACCTGTGATGGCCTGGGTGATACTGGGTGAAAATACCGGTGCTGCTACGCAACCGCCGCAACCGCTAACTGGTGCACAACTGACACCCAGACAAGCTGGGATCTCATAATAAGCAGGCAGGAAGTTGAAATTACCAAACAGATCCAAACCGACCTGTCTAACTGCCAGGTAAGCATCGCCCATGATGAGTTCATGTCCAAAGACCATTTCCAGGAATTTGAATGCGGACAAAATGAAGGCATAGAAGATATGATACCCAAAGAAGGCTGTGGCGACGATGACCAGAGTATAGGTGATCAGTCTCACTGGCTGATTCCATAACAGGGTATAGGAACCAAACATGGAACCCATGGTGTCTTCCTCAGCACAGGCAACAATGCTGGGCGACATGAATAATCCCACCACAAATGCCAGCGCAGAAAAAACCAGAAATAGAGCTGTGGGTAGAAAAATGACGAATAGCAGACCATAGAGCAGGATATCCAGCACCGGCCACTGAGCCAGCCAACCAAACATGGCTGCCAGTAACACAAAAAAGCCGATTACTATTGCGATGGATAGGGGTCCGAAAAAGACCGGGAACCAATTTTTCAGGGCCCATTTCCAGCCATCCCTGGAAGAATAAAACAGGTCACCCTTATATTCTTTGATAGTGATCTTGGCCACCGCAGTGAGTCCCAGCCAGATAATGATGATGGAAAATGTATAGGATAAGGCCACCAGAAGATGCCCCATGGTACTACTGGCCAGACACAGGATCGAGGTGGGCATGAGATGCAGATCATTCCAGATGCTGCCAAATGAATGCCCGCCAACCATCAGAGCCAGATAAGTCATGAGTACATAGACCAGATAGGCACCAAACAGGGCTTCCAGCATGACCAGCATCCGTCTTCCCAATGCCAGGCGGGGGGCCCGAAATAGATCTTTAAAGTTAAAATACAATTGAGTTTCTAGCATGCGTGGGTCTCCGAATTATAATTAATATTTTACGATTAGTTCTTGTCAAATTCTTTAACAGAGCTACACTCCTATCCAATTAGTCTTCCTGAGTGCAACGAAGGATCTCTTCTTGGTTGACCAGTGAGATTCTTCACTGTGCTCTGCTCCGACCAGCAAGACTTCTAACTTAAAATCCCTACATTTCCTGACGCACAAAATCAACCCATACAGGCAGACTGGTCATGGCCTGGATCTCTTTTGCGTAACTTTGGGCGGCTGCCGGATCATTGAAATTTCCGATCCGCAGGCGGTAATAGATCTCGTCCTTGTCTTTGAAGAATGCCCGCTGGATATAACTCTCAATACCGTACATATCTTGAAGTTCTTGCGATGCCTCCCGAGCCTCATCCAATGATGACCAAGATGAAACCTGGATGGTAAAGGTTTTGGCTGCCCTGGGGATCAAATTTCCCCGGTTGGGCTTACTGGCTGTGACTTTCCTCGTACTGCTCCGAGCTGTTGAGCGACGACTGACAGGTGCTTTTAAGCGACCGGGGGTGATAACCTTGGACAGATATCTGCGTTGATCGCCTGTATCGGTCATACTGCCTACAGTTGGAGTATCAGTAGCAGTAGTATCACCTGCGTATGCCGTATCCAGCAGATGTTCGGGAATATCATTGTTGACCAGGCTCGTATCCTCTGGAATAACTACCTCATAAAAGTAGCTGGATTCTTCGATCTCACCACTTGTGGTAAGCTCCAGGACGATGTCATATTCACCAGGAAAATCTGGTTTGAACGAAACCAGGGTGAGCGTATCAGCAGGTAGAAATCCCCCCAATTTACTGCTATCCGGGAGTTGTGAAAAAATCCATCTGGCGTTTTGGCCCTCAACCGGTTCTTCAACCTCCAGGGTGATATATTCACCCAGATTTACCTCCTCGCGCCCGAATTGAGCATTCCACATATCACAACTGACCAAAATACTTATCAATAAGAAGCTTGTTATAATGCGCCTAACATGAACAATTCCAGTCATTTCTGCCTCCTGATACAGGCTGGTAATTAGAGATTAGAGGCGATAATTTCAGCCCCACTGAAGAAGAATGCAATCTCTTTCTCAGCATTTTCGTCTGAGTCAGATCCATGGACTGCATTTCGGCCTTTATTTTCGGCATACATCTGACGAATTGTCCCCTGAGCTGCTTCAGCAGGATCCGTGGCACCGATGGTGTCACGCCAGGCCTGAACAGCATTATCTTTTTCCAGAGCCATAACAAATGTTTGACCGGATGACATAAAATCAACCAACTCGCCATAAAATGGACGTTCAACATGAACGGCATAAAAATCCTGGGCCTGAGCTTTGGTGATCAAGGTTAAACGACCAGCCTTGATTTGGAAGCCGGCAGCCAGAGTTGCATCAATGACTTTCCCCAATTTTCCAGAAGCTACGGCGTCCGGTTTGATCATTGCAAAAGTTTTGTTACCCAATTTGTGTTACTCCTAATTCGTGAAAGGGGTAAGCTGATTGACACTCCGGTTAGCCAGCTCATCCCCAATATTAATTTTGAGTACGGATCAATTCCGCACTTATTTGTTTAAAATTTCTTCCATAAGCTCACCAATTCCAGCCGGACTCTCTGATACAGCAATACCAGCCGCTTTCAGGGCAGCAATTTTATCCGTTGCAGTCCCTTTCCCGCCAGAGATGATGGCGCCTGCATGACCCATTCTGCGTCCGGGAGGTGCTGTTGTTCCGGCAATAAAAGCCACGATCGGTTTGGTGAAGTTTTTCTGAGCCCATTCCGCCGCTTCCTCTTCAGCAGTTCCACCGATCTCACCGATCATGACCACTGCGTCTGTACCTTCATCTTCATTGTAAAGTTTCAGAAGATCGATAAAATTCGAGCCGATGATGGGGTCACCACCGATACCGATACAGGTGGATTGACCAATACCCCGGGAAGTAAGCTGGTGAACAGCTTCATAAGTAAGGGTTCCACTGCGTGAGATCACACCCACTTTCCCGGGCTGATGAATAAAACCAGGCATGATGCCGACTTTCCCCGCACCTGGTGAGATGACGCCAGGACAGTTTGGGCCTACCAACCGGGTTTTTTTGCCAGCCATATAGTCATTAACCTTAACCATATCTGCTGTTGGTATGCCCTCGGTGATACAGATGACCAGATCCAATTCTGCATCCACAGCTTCCATGATGGCGTCGGCTGCAAAGGGTGGGGGCACAAAAATAACTGAGGCGTTGGCACCGGTTTGGTCCTGAGCCTCTTTGACAGTATTGAAGATCGGGAGCCCTGTATCAGTTGTCTGACCACCTTTGCCCGGTGTAACTCCCGCAACTACCTTGGTTCCATATTCCAGCATCTGTGCCGTGTGAAAAGAACCTTCGCTACCAGTGATGCCCTGAACGACAATTTTTGAATCATTATTTATTAGGATCATGTCATTACTCCTTGATGGCTGCAGTGACTTTTTCTGCAGCTTCGGCCAAACCTTCGGCAACAATAAAGTCAATATCAGAATCAGCCAGAATCTGGGCGCCTTCTTCGGCATTTGTTCCAGCCAGTCTTACCACAATCGGTACGTCTACTTTTACTAATTCCAGTGCTAAAATGATGCCCATGGCAACGCGATCACAGCGGACGATACCACCAAAGATGTTGATCAGCACGGCTTTTACATTCTCATCACTCATAATGATCCGAAAACCGTTGGCCACAGTTTCAGGGTTGGCTACCCCTCCGACATCCAGGAAGTTGGCTGGTTCGCCACCATATAATTTGATGATATCCATGGTACCCATGGCCAGCCCAGCTCCATTGACCATACAACCCACATTACCATCCAGTTTGATATAATTCAGATTGGACTTGGAGGCTTCCACCTCAGATGGTTCTTCTTCACTGAGATCACGATATTCAAGGATATCTGCATGACGATACAGGGCATTGTCATCAAAATTCATTTTGGCATCCAGAGCCATCACATCGCCACTAGCAGTCACTACCAGGGGATTGATCTCCACCAGTGAGCCATCAGTAGCCTTAAAAGCATTCCATAGAGCGAACATGAATTTTACCCCCTGTTTGACCTGGATACCTTCCAGACTCAGCGCATAGGCGAGTTTACGAGCTTGAAAAGCCTGCAATCCGATGCCGGGTTCGATCCACTCCTTGATAATTTTTTCCGGGGTCTCGGTAGCTACCTTTTCGATCTCCATACCGCCTTCTTCGGAGACCATGAAAACGAATTTGCCACTCTGACGATCCAGAACGATACCCATATACAACTCACGGGCGATATCGATAGCTTGTTCTACCAGAAGACGCCCGACTTTTTTTCCAGCTGGTCCAGTCTGATGCGTCACCAGGGTTTTACCCAGGATCTCGTTGGCATAGAGTGACACTTCATCCAGATTCTTGGCGATCTTGACACCGCCAGCTTTGCCGCGTCCCCCGGCATGAATTTGGGCTTTGACCACAAAGATCTGTGAGTCAAGAGACTTGGCAACATCCAAAGCTTCTTCCGCAGAAAATGCAACACCGCCGTTGGGAACGGGGACCTGGTATTTCCGAAAGATCTCTTTCGCCTGATACTCATGAATATTCATGTATTATTTCCTCATTTCAGTTTTTTACTGATCTCTTTTCCGCTTGCAGAGCGAGACGCAAAGTTTTTGTTTGTAGCGCTTTGTTTTAGCAATACTGTTCTTCTAACTTCTAACTTCTAACTTCTAACTTCTAATGATCGTCCCGTTGGCGCCACTGGAATCCTTCATGATGCTATCAATGCTGGTGATAACGACTTGTTGACCGCCTCTTTCCAGGAAATTGATACTGGCCTCGATCTTGGGACCCATGTTGCCTGGTGGGAAATGTCCTGCGGCCAAGTATTGTTTGGCTTGCGCCAGTGTGATCTTTGAAAGCAGAGTTTCGTTCTCCTTGCCAAAGTTAAGTGCGACCTGGTCTACATTTGTGAAGATATATAATAAATCAGCGCCGATCTGGTTGCCCAGCAGGGCAGAAGCTTTGTCTTTATCGATAACCGCGTCCAAGCCTTCCAAATTTCCATCAATATCTCTAAAGGCTGGGACACCACCACCGCCGACAGCAATGACAATATGTCCTAATTCAATCAACTGACTCACGACCTGTGAATTAATGATATCCATGGGTTCCGGCGAGGGTACCACCCGGCGCCACTGACCATCTCCCAGCGCTTTGATGGTCCAGCCGAATTGTTCGGCCTTTTCGTGGGCTTCTGCTTCAGGTAGAGCAGTTCCAATATACTTGGTGGGATTTTCGATAGAGGGGTCGGCCTGGTTAACCAGGACCTGGGAGATCAGAGTAACGACCTTCCGATCAATGCCTTCCTGTCTCAGGCGATTGAGCAGGGATTGTTCGATCATGTAACCCATACCGCCTTCAGTATCAGCAACATTGATACCCAGGGGCAGATAGGGGAGAGAATCAGCCAGTTGTTCAGTCCGCAAGGCGGCATTACCCACCTGGGGCCCATTGCCATGAGTGATAACAGGAATGATGTTTTGTTTTAAGAGATCAATAATAGCATCCAGACTTTCTCTGGTCCGTTTAAACTGAGTGGTGATGGAATCCACTTCTCCTGGTGGAGAGATGGCATTTCCACCCAAGGCTACAACTGCTTTTCGCAATATTTTCTCCTTCAAAGTTAAAAGCAAAGTAATGTATTTGGCCAGGGTCAAAACTCAACCCAAATCAGCTTATTTTTAACTACGAATTACGTCAATTACGCAGATATTTGTTCCCTGGTGTGGTGGTGTCCTGTTTTGCATATGAAGCAGTCTATTTAACCTGCATTATTCATGAATTATTGCCACGAAGACACTAAGTCACGAAGATTATTCAAGTTATGAACAAGGTTATTTTAAACGGAATTATTTGCATCTGTGAGTGATAATTTTTGACAAGCATATATTTTTTAAAACTTTATGTTTTCGTGACTTAGTGGCTATGAATTATTCAGGTTAAAGGCTTATGAATTTGTGAGAGGAATCGGGAAATTAATCCCCAGCAAGCAGTTCTGCTGCAACTACTGCAACTTTCGCTGAGGCTACAATAGCGTGTTCAATTCTGAATGGTCGATTAATTATGTAATTGCGAAAACTTTATAGCCCTCTTTTGATTTCGGTAAAGTTGTCAGTATCAGTGGGATTGCCCTGCGAGTCTCGTTTTACTATTAATTCAGCTGTAGAGATCATGTCCAACACTACATCTTCACTGGATACTGAAGGATGTGATCTATACTCCAGTTCATTTTTAACACAGGCTCTGAAGGATGTCGCGACCTCCTCAAAATCGTCTATTTCATCAAAAAGTATAGCGAGATCAAATAACTGCTTAACAATCTCCAGCTCTTTATATGATCCATACAATACGCCAGTTGTATTGGGTGCGAAGGCAGTCAGTTTATCACCCATGATGGCATTAATGGTGGGTGTCAGCACCGTTGAGGGCTTGCCCTCCTGTTTGATGTATTCACCCGCAATAGGTGTGAACTGTGTCGTGGTATAGGCACTCTCTTCAAAAAGCAGGTCCAGTAATATGGATCGTTCTACTCCATCCAAAGCAGATTTGAAGAACATAAAATAATGAGCCTTGGGAAGCCCGGATTGATAGCTTCTTCTTTCATCGAGTTCAAAATGTGTAAACAAAGATGCTGAGCATATTTTATCCAGAATACTTTCAATATCCGTTCGTTTCATTGCTGTGATGACATCAATATCAGTGGAAAATCTTTTGGGTTGTTGGGTTAATAATGTAAGGCAGGTTCCCCCTTGAAAACGAATTCAAAGTCATTTTCAACCAACTTTTCACAGAGGTAATAGGCGCGAAGTAGCTTTTCTAATATCCCAGGATCAGATCGGGTTATTTTAGCTTTCACCGCCATGATCCACTCTTTTGAAAGTGTGTCAGTATGTATCATGGAAGTATTTCCTCATGCAGGAAGTCTTTTAGAGCCTGTTCCTTACCCCGCCTGGCAGCGTAGTTAAATAAATACGAACTATTAATGTTGTAACGCCGATAAGCGTATGAGAATATCCTACTCAGCTCTTGCCCTTGGTAGGCATTGAAAAGGATTGGATCGCTATAGATATCAACCAGCATTTTTTCTAATGTGGGTACTGTAATTTTATCGACCGTGATAGCTGGTGCACGAGCAATGCTGCGCTGAACTATTGTCGGATTCTGTGATTCGCTCAGATATGAGTTAATCAGCTCTTCAAATTCCTGCTTTTCACTCTTGGAGCCTCTCCTCAGGAATACATCCCGACGTCCCATATCTCGCAGGAAGTAGAAAACAGATTCAAGGCTGTCCTGATCTAATTCTAAGACAATGGTAGAATGAAACGGTTGATGAATCATGAATTCATTCAACCATTTAGTTTCCCAGCTGATAATAGTATCTAATTCGTATTTCTTTTTGATCTTTCGGTACAACATCTTCAAGCCTTCTGAGATTGCAGGCTTATAAACCGGTTTAGAAAATATTGTGTAGACACCCCGGCCAACGTTCTGGATAGCACCATTTATCTTTAGCTTGTAAAGCATCCAATCATAGGTTCCTACTTTTAAACTTGGGTTGCTACTTCTAAGTTGGGCAAGAAGATCAGAAGTGACAGTTTTCGATGCTGTTCAAGAAGAGCTACGATTTTTGTTTCTAAGATATCTGTTTGAGTCCTCATTTACATGTAATCAACACCAAGAAATACCAATAAAAAGCGATTATTGGCATTTCATGGTGATTATATATACGATGTAAATGAGTAATAATATAGGATATACAAGATATATACTTACATAGCTGAAATTATGCAGCTTATTTTATCTAATCATACTTACTCTTGTTGATTTATTCAATTTGTAACGTCGTAGCGGTACCAGAACCAATGAGTAATCCAGTTGTTCGTGTTAATAACTTAATTTGTAGATTAGGGTGGACCAGAAAAGAATTGTAAGACAGATGGTCTTTCTATTGCTTAGAGACTGAGCTGAAATTTACTGAGTTGCGCAAAGTATTAGTAAGCTAAATGCTCCTCAAGATTCCTGGTCTGAAAATAAGTGCTAAAATACAGGATTAATTAGTACTTCAAATAGAAGTGTGGTAAGATCGGTTTCCGAAGCGGATTCGATCATACCACTCTCAGAAAACTAGAATGTGGAAAATCTTTGAATTAAACTTTTCAGCACTTTCTTAGGGATGACGTAATTGTGAGATCTGTCATGTGCGGTGCCATCCTGATTAATAGTAAAAATTTGATTTCCCCTGAACATAATATGAAGATGTTGCTGCATTTGCGACTGTGTGGGCGGGTCCTTCCGATAGGTATATGGACCAATTAATTTGTTACCAACTTGTTTTACTTCATTCAAAAGTTGGATATTACCTGAATCAGCCATATATAAGTGAACAGAATATTCATCTTTTTCAAAAGAGCCCATATTGAACGGCAATAATGACTTAATCATTATTCAAGACTCCTCGTTCAAAAAAGGTTTAGCTACAGGTGTCAATTAAGAGGTAGCCTCAGGTTATTGATCGGAGAATTGTTTCATCACATATTTGGGAGACAGGAAACAATATTAGGACTGGTTCCCAACATCCGGCAAGCCAGCCTGCATTTATGTCTTTTTACTGATCTATACAAATTGTCCGATATTGGTCAAAGGAAAGCCACACTGTAATCATTTTAGTTGTTGAACACGTAAGCTAAAATATTACTTTGTACTTGTGAACGTTAATAGTCAGATAGTATAAATGAGCATTGACGATACCAAACATATTATTATTAAGGTTGCGGATAAGTTATTCAGCCGTTTTGGGTTTCACAAAACCTCAATGGATGAGATTGCTAGGATCGCTCGAAAAGCCAAAGGCTCACTTTATTATCATTTTGCCAGTAAAGAAGAGCTATTCAGAGAAGTCGTCTCCAAAGAAATTAATAAGCTAAAAAGGGAACTTGCAAATGTCGTTGATAATCCAGGACTAAATGCATCGGACAAAATAAAACAGTATTTTGTTCAAAGAATGGTAGTGCTAAATGAGTCTGCAAATTATCATGAAACTTTGAAAGCAGACTTCTTTGAACATTTTGACTTTATCGATGACTTGAGAACTGAATTTGACAAATGGGAGAAAGCGAATCTAAAGAAGATCATACGTGGAGTTGCAACAAAAAAGTGGACAAACCGAGAAGTCATACTGCATCATTTTGTAAATTAAGTTCAAATTGTTCTGGTGATAAATATCCTAGATAAGAATGTTTTCTCACCCTATTGTAAAACATCTCGATGTACTCAAAGATACTGTTTCTAGCCTGAGCCCTGGTCCAGTATCTCTCATGATAAACCAGTTCAGTTTTTAAGGTTTTGAAGAAACTCTCAGCAACAGCATTATCATAGCAGTTACCTTTGCCGCTCATGCTCTGAACAAGCTTGTATTTTTTCAGCAGCTTCCTAAAATCAGCACTGGCATATTGTACCCCACGATCAGAATGAAAGATCGCATCAGGTTTCGGTGAATGCTGTCTCACATACTGTTTGAGAGCAGCGATTGTGGTTAGCTCAGCTGTCATTCTGTTACTCATTGACCAACCCACTATTTTCCGGTGGAATAAATCTATTACTGTAGTCAGATAGAGCCAGCCCTCACCCGTATGGATATAGGTAATATCCGATACCAAGATGAGATTTGGTGCTGAGACATAGAAGTCTTGATCCAGGAGATTGGGTGATATGGGTAACTTGTGATCGGACTGGGTCGTAACCCTGAACTTACGCTTTACCTTCGACCTGATACCGTTCTTGGCCATTATACGGGCAA
>JAJRSW010000031.1 GCA_024278595.1 Fidelibacterota bacterium
GGCCTCATCGTGTATGGCCTTTCTTTCCGGGAGGTATTTAGACGGCGCTATCAATTATTCAGCTTGATATATCTCGTTGCCGCTGGTGAGGGTATTGTCATGATGACCTTAATCAAGCCGCTGTATACCGAAGCCTATTATACGGGGATCATCCTGGTCTTGATCTTTGGGTATATCCTGTCAGGGTTGAGGTTTTACTGGGCTTCAGTAGCTGGCTGGATCATCGTACTCAGCTACATCCTGGGCATTGAGTGGCTAACAGATACACCCTGGAAACTGTACCTGGATAATTTTTTCTTTCTCATCGGATCTAATATTTTGCTCATGTTTGGTGGCTATTTTACCGAAGCTTTTTATCGTCGGGAATTTATCCTCCAACACCAGCTCAAATTGGAACAACAAAAAGTTGAAGCGATCAACGTCAGTCTTGAAGCCCGGGTTGCTGACAGAACTATGAAACTTCAAAAGGAAGTGCTGGAACGGAAAAGTGCCCAGGAGAAAACTCTTAATATCGTGAAGCAGAAGGAACTCCTGCTAAAAGAGGTCTACCATCGGACCAAGAATAATATGAACGTGGTGATCTCCCTGTTGAACATGCAATCGGAGGAACAGAAAAAGAATCCAACTGCAGATGTCTTTGGTCGGATCTCTGACCGGATATACTCAATGGCCCTGGTCCACGAACAACTCTATCGCAGTGAAGATCTGAGCACGATTCATTTTGATGAGTATGTGCGTAAACTGGTTTCACGCCTGCATTATTCCCTACCATACTCTTCAGCTAAAATTCGGGTTAGTTATGATTGTGAGACCGTAGAGCTTGGCCTGGATCAGGCCGTACCCCTGGGGCTGGCAGTAAATGAGATCATTACCAATGCCTTTAAACACGGATTTCCCAATGGTCAGGAAGGCAAGATTAATATAGACATGGGGCGAAATGAGTCTGGAAATCTATGGCTGGAGGTCAGGAATGATGGTCAGGCTTTTTCCAAAGATGTGAATATCGAAGATCCCAAGACCCTGGGTTTGCATCTAATCAAAATGCTCATCCAGGATCAACTGCGTGGGGAACTCGTTATCGATTCTGAACCAGCTGTCCGCTATCGGATAGAATTACTACCGATTGAGGAATAGCCCGACACTTTCCTGCCAAGTCGCTCCCCACAAAATAAATTAAAACCTACTGCTGCTCCAACTGAGTATAGTCCAGCTCAGACCCAAAGGCACTATGGGGAATCAGATAAATTGACAGTGTAATAACTGCAGCAGAAATGATCCAGATCTTGGCATTGCCGGTTTTTTTCTGCTGCCAGGCAGCCAGCACCCAGGCTAGAAAGGCTACAGCAGTTTTGTTATCAGTGAGATCCGTACCCCAGGGCCAGCCGGTCCAGTAGGCATCAAAGGCATATTTCTGGACAATGGGTCCCAGGATCAAACCACCCATCATGAGAAAAAGACCGGTGATCAAGGTATAACGCAGCGCATGGGGGCTCTCAACATAAGCTGCCAAACCGGTTCGGGTTGCCATTAACATCGCTGAGAACATGAACAGGATGTGGGGTATCAAAATGGCGGCAGGGACAGCGCCCTTGAAACGAATGATCACTGGTTCTTCGGTCAAATTTACTGATTTTCCGGAACGGACACTTAGATTTACCTCGTAGATGATCTTACCAGCTGGAGGTTGTGAGGGAAGGTGAGCGATAAGGTGTCCATCCTCCATCATAAAGGGGGTCAGACGCCAGTCATCATGACTCTTAAATCGTTTCCACTTGAGCGTGGCTCCAAATTTTGGTTCGGTGGCCCTGATATCAATCTTGGCATTCTCACCGGTGTTCTGTGAACGATGGAGATGATAACTGACCAGTTGACCCCCGATCTCTATTTCACCCTTAACCGGGTAGGTCGGTCCGGTGGCTCGTTGGTACACAACCGAAGAGAGCGTGATAACAATGGCCATAGCCCACAGCAGACCGGCTTGCAGTTTGGTGTTTTCAGACATCAATTAAATTCCTTTTTTTAGGTGCAACCACGGCAACCACTGATTGTTTGTTAAGCTGTAAATCTGCCTTGCGTCAGGTCTGGTGAGGTAAGCCGCGCAATTAAAGATATCATCTGGCTGGATACTATCTCGTGTGATTTCTGTGCCTGAGCTTTTTTTCCCAATGATCATAACTGGACAATAAGGATCAGTTTTTGTTCACCGCGCAGAACTTCCACGGTAATGCGCTGACCCAGTTTCACTTCGGCCATGCGTCCCATGTAATCATAAACATTCCTGACTGATCGGCCCTCGATTGAGATCATAATATCACCCTTTTCCATTCCGGCGAAAGCGGCCGGACCACCTGGAACGACACCGCCCAGCAGGAAACCATTTGCATCAGCTGCGGCAAAATCTGGGATGATCCCCATTTTGACCTTTCCACGTTTGCCACCCTTGGGGGGTCCTTTGGGACCAGCTTCCAGATATTCAAAGGTCTGGTCCATTGCGGCTATGGATCTGATTAGATCATAGGCGAAATCAGCAATGAGTTTTTCGCCGCTAAAATTGATGGTCTCAAGATCATCTGCTGGAGTATGATATTCCTCGGTAATGCCGGTGAAGAAGAACAGAACCGGGATATCTTCAAGATAGAATGTTGCGTGATCCGACGGTCCGTAACCATCAGGAGTTATGGAGAGCTTAAAATCACGCCCCTCAGCTTGTTTCATGAGAAATGATTCGATGCCCTGGGCAGTTCCGGTGCCCCCGACGGTCAGCGTGGGAGCTTGAGGATCAAGTCTGCCAACCATATCAAGATTGAACATCTGCTTGATCTGTTTTAGATCGATAAGTGCGTTGGTGGTAAAATATTTGGATCCCAAAAGACCCATTTCTTCTGCACCAAAAGCCATGAACAGGATACTGCGTCTGGGGGTGGTTTTACTCAAGGCCAGTTTTTCGGCGATTTCCAGGATAGCTGCCACTCCAGAAGCGTTGTCATCAGCGCCATTATGCACCGCAGTTGTATCTGGTCGACGTGATCCAGAACCCGTGCCACCCCAACCCAGATGGTCGTAATGGGCGCCGATCACGATAAATTCATCTTTCAGGACGGGATCACTCCCGGGCAACATGGCCACCACATTCTGAGTGGTTACCTCCTGCTGGAGAATCTCCGTAGTCACATTCAACTGAATTTCTATGGCCCTGCTGTGAGGGACCAATTTTCCATCCAGCTCTGTTTCAAGTTGCTCAATGGTTATGCCGGTTTTGGCCAATAATTGGTTTGCCAGATCACGTTTGACATGCAGTACGGGCAGGGCCGCCAGAGAAAAATTTCGATCAATTCTTAAGCCCATAAGCTCATCTTTGGCGTCAAATTTATTACCACTGACAAAGATAGCGCCGGCTGCACCATGATCGCGGGCGATGAGCAGTTTGTGCCTTAGGCCTGAGTACTGATCATATTTACTATGTGAGGCTTCATTCTCAGGATTTCCCCTGAGGATCATGACCCATTTGCCCTGGACATCCAGATCTGCGTAGTCATTCCATTGCATGGAATCATTTTCTATTTCAAAGCCGTAACCGGCAAAGACCAGACCGGCATCCAGCCTGGTATTCATTGAAAAAACTGTGGGTGTATAATTTTCACCGATAACTGCTTGGATCCCGGCACTGCTGAAATTGTTTTCAGGTCCCAATTTTACGGAGGTGATTACATCAAAATATTGAAAGCCGGCGTCACCCAGGGGGGTTAGACCAAGCTGTTTATAATGATCAGCAATATAATCGGCAGCCTGCTTGCCCTGGGGAGTGCCTGGTTTTCGACCTTCCAGCTCATCTGAGGCTAAAAATGCGATATGATCGTAGAGTTCCTGTTCGCTAATGTTGGCCTCACCGGGTTGCCGGGTGCTGGTACACTGCAGCATGAGCAGACTGGTCATAACTATTAGAATTGATCTCATGGGGTTCCTCGACTTAGAAATAGTTTCTACCACGAGCGGAGTATAATTCAGCAAGCAGTCAATTCAATGGTTTTCATCACCCTTCTGATTGATAGCTGGTTAAAGTGTAAAATCACTTGTTGGAGGTGCCAAACTGTACAATAGATTGGAGTGAATTAGGAGTAGGTAAAATGAGTCTTTCCATCGCAGCCATTCTGGGGATCAGTCCCAAAAACCTCCAACGGAGCGATCTGTTGAATTTTATTCATCAAAATGATATCAAGCGGATTACATTTCACTATACTGGTGGTGAAGGTCGCTTGAAACAACTGATCATTCCGGTTAACTATATGATCTATGCTGAACGTATTCTGGCTGCTGGTGAACGGGTGGATGGCTCCAGCCTGTTTAAAGGGATGGTGGGCACCTCCTCATCCGATCTGTATGTCGTACCTGTCTACGCCTCCGCTTTTCTGGACCCCTTTGATGAGAAAAGCATCAGCTTTTTATGCCGATTTTTGGATAAGGATGAAAAGTTAGCAGAATTCTGTCCGGATAACATCCTGATGAAGGCTGCTGAATCGCTGAGAGAAAAGCATAATTATGATCTCTGGGCCTTGGGTGAACTGGAATTCTATCTCATTGGCGAACAACAGGAAGATCGCTATCCCATGCCCTTTCAAGCGGGCTATCATGCTGCTGGCCCGTTTTCAAAATATATCGATGTGGTAAAGGAAATGTTGGAGATCATCGCTGACATTACCGGACATGTAAAGTATGGCCATTCTGAGGTTGGAACCATCAAGCGTATTAAGAGTCAGCATCAGTTTCTGGATGGTAAATATGCTGAACAATTTGAAGTTGAATTCCTGCCAGCGCCCATTGAATGGGCTGCTGACTATCTGAGCCTGGCCAAGTGGGTCGTTCGCAACGTGGCCGAACAATATGAAGTGTTAGCTACTTTTTCACCCAAACTTGAGGTGGGCTACGCTGGGACTGGGCTCCATTTCCACATGGAGTTGCTGCGGGAGAATAATAATATCATGACCAATGCCAGAGGCGAGTTGTCCACGGTTGCCAGGCAGGCCATTGGGGGCCTGTTGCGTTATGCACCATCGTTGACCGCTTTTGGAAATACCGTCGCTGCCTCACACTTGAGATTGGTTCCTGGGCAGGAATCCCCGACCAGACTATTTTGGAGTGATTTTAATCGCTCTGCTTTGATCCGTGTACCATTGGGCTGGCGTCAAGGGGAAGATATGGCTTCTGTGATCAACCAGCGCCTGAAGGATCGCTATATGTCTCCTTTTAAACGACAAACTATCGAGCTGCGCAGTCCTGATGGTTCTGCTCACATCCATCTTTTGCTGGCTGGCATCACCTGCTCCATCATATATGGGCTTGATCACGGGGAAGTTTCTCTGAAATTGGCCAATAAACGCTATCTGGGTCCCGACGAGACAGCCACTAATGATGTCCCGGAATTACCCCCCAGTTGTTTTCATTCCGCTCAGTATCTGAAAGAAGAACTGGAGCTATACACTGACCTGATACCCCGTTACATCCTGGATCATGTCGTGGTTCAACTCATCGCTGAAGGAGATGAGGGTCTGGTTGATGAGCTCGAAAATTTATCTGATGATGACCGGCAGGAACGCCTGCGGGAGCTCATGCATCGCAGCATTCATGTTGCATAGAAGTCGAAAGTCTAAAAGTCTGAAAGTCGAAAGTCGAAAAGTACGCCTGGACGAAGCTCTATTGAGCGAAGTCCGGTCCAAAGCATGTTTCCCGAAGCTCCGAGAGCGCGGGAGATTGAAAAGCCTGTCGGGGCGTGGTCAGCAGGCGAAGGCCGATCAAAAGTCTGAAGGTCACTGGTCCCTCGACCCTTCGACTTCGCTCAGGACAAGCAAGCTGGGGATGGTGAGGATAAATTTACCCTCTACCTATGGCCCCTATAACCCCTACCCCTACGCTCCCAAACACCCCAACACTCAAACACCTCACTTCCCTCGCCTTTCAGAAGCATAACTTAGCCTGAATAATTCATAGCTACTAAGTCACGAAGACAAAGTTTTAAAAAATATATGCTTGTCAAAATTTATGACTCGCAGATGCAGATAATTCTGTTTAAAATTACCTTGTTCATAACTTTAATAATCTTCGTGGCTTAGTGTCTTCATGGCAATAATTCATGAATAATGCAGGTTAGAAAGGTTGATAAAAAAAATGTTCACCAACTATATTGCCCACCATGTCAGACAGCCAAATACCATTTGACAAATTTACCCGGAACAGCCCGGTCGTTTTTTTTACCGGGGCCGGAATTTCCGCTGAAAGCGGGTTAGCTACCTTCCGGGATCCCCATGGACACTGGTCAAAATATGATCCCATGAAGCTGGCCAGCGCAGATGGATTTAGACAGGACCCTGAACTTGTATTAGAGTGGTATGCTGCCCGCCGTAA
Source organism: Fidelibacterota bacterium (assembly GCA_024278595.1). GTDB lineage: Bacteria > Fidelibacterota > UBA8477 > UBA8477 > JABMPR01 > JABMPR01. The sequence continues at coordinate 6,397 of JAJRSW010000031.1, forward strand.
ACAGGCTGCAGCAGCCAAACCCAACGCTGGCCATCGGGCCATCACCAAATTTCAGAAACTATTCCCCAATTCAGCGGTTATAACCCAGAATGTTGATGGGCTACATGCCAGGGCAGGCAATGATCCGGTCTGGGAATTGCACGGGAATATTCATCGGCAGAAATGTTTTTCATGTGGATCAGCGGCTGATTCAGGTCGGGATGTTAGCCTTCGTATGAATTATTGTGACTGTGGGGGCCTATTAAGACCAGATGTAGTCTGGTTTGGTGAGTCCCTACCGCTGGAGGTGTTAAACCATGCTTTTGACGCCACTTCCAGGTGTGAAATATTTTTTAGCATCGGGACTTCGACCCAGATATATCCGGCCGCTCAATTGCCTTATGAAGCCCAAAACCGGGGTGCCTTTGTCATCGAGATCAACCCTGAAACGACACCCTTCAGCTCCCAGGCCGATCTTAGCTTGAGAGCCAAGTCAGGTATTGCACTATCAAAAATGTATGAGGAATTTCATGCTGCACTTTTATAGATCCCCCGGAAATAAATTATTACTTGGGCTGATTTTCGTTATGGGTCTTCATTCCTGTGCCTATTACAATACTTTTTATAATGCCGAAGAATACTATGCAGAAGCGCAGAAACTGACGCGTGAGAATCAATCTGAATCAGTGAGCAGGGAGGAGATCAACCTCTACTCAAAGGCGATTGAAAAATCCAAAAAGCTGCTCCAGCGTTATCCAGAGAGCAAGTATCGGGATGATGCTCAGTTCCTCATCGCTAAATCCTATTACTATAAAGGCGATTACACCCTGGCGAAACGCTATTTCGATGACCTGGCTCTACATTACGGATCCTCGCCCTATTCCAAAGAAGTACCCCTTTGGATCGGTCGCTGCCTGCTGAAGCTGGGGGATCTGGAGATGGCTCGGCACGAAGCATCCCGGATTTCCAAGGGGAAAGCATCTCGTGCCATTCAGGCTGATGCCTTGTTGCTCATGGGTGAGATCGCCGTCAAACAGGATAGTCTGGCAGTGGCTGAAACCTATCTGCGTCAGGTCATTGAGCGTTCTCCAGACGGGTTTACCAAAGCCAAAGCCCAATATCAGGTCGGCCGGATGCGTGAAAATCAACTGGACTATGAGGGGGCCTTAACTGCATTTCGCGCAGTGGCTAAATACCGACCCTCAGAATCATTGAAGGTAGAGACCATCATCCGTCAGACCAGTATGCTCAAAGCGTTAAATCGGGATGAAGATGCTGTTGAAATGATCAAAGATATGCTGCTCAGCGATAAATTTGTTGAGATTCGGGGTCAGCTGGAAGTCGAGTTGGGAAAGCTGTATCTGGTTATCGGGGAAATTGAGCAGGCCGAGTCAAAACTGAAGAGCGTTCTTGCGGACTATTCCAGAAAGGCAGTTGCCGCAGAAGCTGATTTCGTGCTGGGTGAACTGTATTTGATCCACCAACTGGATTATAAAGCCGCCCGGGAAGCCTACGCTGATATCAAGATCCAGGCTGTCAGGTCACCCTTTGTCTCCAAAGGGGCTCAAAGGATCAAGCAGATCGAACGCTATGAGAAGATCCAGCTGGATCACATCAATTATGGTCGTGCACTGGCTGGTCTACCACCATTGGTACCGGAAAAGAAGAAGACTGCCAAGGGCCGGGGAAACCGCAGCAGTCGATCACGCGGTCGTTCAAAAACCGGGACACCTGGCAACCCTGCGGATAACAGGTCTCAACAGAAGAACTCCTTTGATGACGTAAAATCTATTAAAACAGTGCAGGTCACTGCTGAAGATTCCTTGCGTCTTTATAAAAATATCGATGAAAATCAATATGCATTGGCTGAATATATGTTATTCGAATTTGCTAGGGTCGATACCACTCTTGAAATTCTAAGTACGCTGGAAAGCAGCAGTAGTGATTCATCCATCAAACACCAATCGGCCTACATGCAGTATTACGCTCTGGAATCGATAAAAGCCGATGCGGAGGGCAGTCAACGGGTCATGGATCATATTAAAGATAGTTATCCTGATTACTATGCCTCCATCCAGGCTGAATCCCAGTCAGAACACCTTGAGCTTAACCCCGATCAGGAGCGTTTTAGTCAGATCTCGATCCTTTTCGACGACCAGCAGTATGGTGCGGCAAGTGCCCAGTACTTAATATTGCGGGAAGACACCACAGTTTCAAACAAGCTGAGAAGTCGCTCCAGTTTTAATTACGCCATGCTTAATGATCATTTTCTCTTCGAGCGGGAGGCGGCCCTGGATGGCTATCTGTTTCTGACTGAACACTTTCCCAACGATCCACTGACCCCCATAGCTCAAGCTCGTTTGAAAATACTAAGACGGGAAGCATCGGAGCCAGTTAAAGAAGCTGTGATTGAGACGCCAGCGGGTGAGATGACCCAAACGAATGAGAAAGCGACTCCTCCCCACGCTAAGGGTCCCAAACCCGGGGAGAAGGAGAAGTAGGCTCAAACGATCAGTTGCTCTCAAACAGAAAAAACGGGAGCAATATCTCCTGGACACGATGGTAGATATAAGGCTCTCAAAGATCGAGCCCGTGTGTCGGTACCCTGCTTCACCTTAAGCTCAAATTCGTGTATATCCGTGGTTACACTGCTCAAATAGCTCCCAGCGTATTTATCAACCGTCCCCTGAAAAGGTGTTGGCGAATCGGGGCACTGCCAATAGTTTCAACGCTCAAATATGTCGCTGAAGAATGTCATTAAAAGAGCTCCGGTCACCATCATAGGGATTCCCAGTCTCATTGGGTTGACCCTTTACACTTATGATGTTTTCATGATCTTCTTTACTATCGCAGGTCTGCTGATCCTGGGTGAAATATACCGTATATCAAGACCAAATGGTACTGAGCCGAATGTCTGGTGGGGGTTTGCCTGCTATCTGGCTCTGGTGGGCGACCAGTTGCTGGGGCAGGGAAGCTATTTGGGTAGCATTCTGATCATCAGTATTCTTTTGATGTTAACGGTGGAAATGTTTCGCAAAAAGAAGCATGTCCTGGAAAATATTGCCACCACTTTTTTTGCAGCCAGTTTTGTCGGCCTGGCCATGGCTTACTTTATCAAACTGCAGCAATTGGGCTATGCTGGTAGTGGGGGGCATCTGGGCGGTTATGCTGTACTTACGGTGTTTGTGGGTGTCTGGACTTGTGACACAGCAGCCTATTTTGTGGGCTCGGCTATTGGTAAGCACAAGATCTTTCCCCGGGTTAGTCCCAATAAAAGCTGGGAAGGTTCCTTGGCGGGTATGTTTGGCTCATTAATAGCTCTGGTGCTTATTGTCAGAGCTGGCTGGTTACCTGGTTTGGACTATTTCGATGCGATTGCCCTTGGTCTGATTACAGGTGTGGCTGGTCAGTTAGGCGATTTTGCTGAATCCCTGGTGAAAAGGGATGTCGGTGTCAAGGATTCTTCCAATTTGTTGCCTGGGCATGGGGGCGCATGGGATCGTCTGGACTCGATCCTGTTTGCTGCACCGTTGAGTTATCTCTATATAAGTTTGGTCGTTGGCCTCTAGATGAAAAGATCTTTCCTGATCCAATTCGCGGTTCTGATCCTCCTGATCATTTACACCAATATCGGGGATAGAAGTGTTGCAACTCTCAGTAACGATGAGGTCGGCGATGGCGGTGGTATCCGGGTCGAACTCTCTGATGATGAAAGGATTTTTGAGAGTAGCCCAACTGATCTTCCGCCTGAAACTGGCGGTACCATGGTCATGGCAATTTCAGCAGAACCTGAGAATTTAAATTACTATACGTCAACCTCAGCTGCAGCCACTCGATTTTTGGACTATATCTATGAACCCCTGCTTGACTACGATTACGAGACCTGGCATTATGATCGACCGGTTCTGGCCGAGAGTTTTAAGGTCAGTGAAGATGGGAAGACCTTCACCTTTAAGTTGAGAGAGAACATCTACTGGCATGATGGTCAGCAACTTACCGCAGCTGATGTATTGTTCTCGATCAAATCAATTCTAAATCCGTTTGTGGATGCGGCCCCGCAGCGAACCTCTTTCTCCAAGGTCATTGAAGCCCACATCGATGGCTCCTATATCTTCTCAATAACCAGCTCTGAGACCTACTTCAGAAATCAGGAGATCCTGGGGGGCTTTGCCATCATGCCCAAGCATATCTGGGATCCCCGCAGTTTAATGGACCGCTTTACGCTGGCAGACCTGTTGGATCCCACCATTACCAGGGAAGAAGCTGCCATCCGGGAATTCGCTGAAGCCTTCAATACTCATGCTCAGGGACGGCCAGTGGGTGCGGATGCTGATCCTATCATTGGATCAGGTCCCTTCAGGTTTGATAAGTGGATCACCGGTGATTATATGTCCCTGGTGCGCAACGATACCTATTGGGGCGCGGACCATACCTATATTCCGGGATATAGCGAAGCGGGTGGTTATCTGGATAAGATCATCATCAAGGTCGTCCAGGATGCCACTGCCCGCCTCATCGCGTTAAAGGCTGGTGAGATCGATTTCATTCCCCGTATGCGTGCCATTCAATACTTTGAGCAGACGGATGCTCCGGATTTCCTGGATAAATATCAGAAGGTCAGCTATGTGGTTCCGGCTTACAGTTATATCGGTTGGAACAATGATAAACCCTACTTTAGCGACAAACGAGTTCGGCAGGCCATGACCATGCTCATCGACCGCAAAGCTTATAATAAATACATTGCTTATGGCATGGGCATCCCCACTATTGGTCCGTTCTATATTTACGGTGAACAATACAACCATAATATTGAGCGTTGGCCCTATGATCCAACCAGAGCGGTTGAACTCATCGAAGCCGCTGGCTGGGTTGATCATGATGGTGATGGGATTCGCGATAAAGATGGCGTTGATTTTGATTTTACCTTCTCTATTTCGGCTGGGTCAACCAGCTCTAAGTACCTGGCACTCATGCTCAAAGAAGATTTACGTAAGGTTGGAATTGTGGTAAACATTCGCCAGTTGGAATGGTCCGTATATGTTGAGAATCTCAGGGACCGCCAATTTGATGTGGTTTCATTATTGTGGATCGGTGGACTGGAAACGGATCCCTATCAGATCTGGCACTCAGATAATATTGGGGATCGGGGCTCCAACTATATCGGCTTTAGACATGCGGAAGCCGATTCATTAATTGATAACGCCCGCTTTGTAATGGATAAAGAGCAGCGGGATGCCATGTACCACCGTTTACAGGAAATCCTGCACGATGAGCAGCCCTATACTTTTATGTTTGCCCAACGTGACCCGGCGGCCTACTTGAAAGAATTTCGGGGCGCAAAATGGATCCCCATCAGACCTGGATACAAAATGTATAGTTGGTGGAGAAGTACTGCTGCCATGGAGAGCCCCTTATAATGTGGCGCTATTTCCTTAAGCGAATCCTGCTCATCTTTCCCACTTTATTTGGGATCTCAATCATTACCTTCATAATTATTAAGCTGGCTCCTGGTGATCCCACGGCCTTTAAAATGGGAAACCAGCAGACCGGGATGTCCTCAGATCAGAATATGGCCAAGCAGGTCATTGAGCAAACCCGTGAGATCTATGGCTTGGATAAACCGCTCATGCTGAATTTTACTATCTACAATTATGAGGATAATTGGGCCGCGGTGCAGCAATATCTGGCTGCCGGTCACCCCACCAGTGGTCGCCAATACGATGATATCGTTGAACCGCTGAAGCAGGCCGATGAAGTTGCCGTCCCTTTTTTCGTGGCTCTGCTGGCAGGTAATACCCTAACTGAAGCAGAGACCCTGGTGGTTCTGGATATTCTCACGATCAAGCAGAAACTGAGCATCAGTTCTTTGATGAGCCTGGAAAAACAATTGGAGTATGTCAATAACTGGTGGTACGGCGGGATCGATTCTACTGGAGTTAGCCGCAAAGCTGCCCGGGATTCATATCAATTCACTGGTTTTCAAAAATTTAAAATGATCTTTACAGAAGCCCAGTATCCCCGTTGGCTGGTGCGGATGATGATGTTGGATTTTGGCAATTCCATTAAAGATAATCGTCCCGTCTGGGATCATATCAAGGAAAGCGTTCCCGTTTCGCTGATATTCACCTTCATCTCGTTTATTCTGGCCTACATGATCGCAATTCCCCTGGGTATTTATTCTGCAACTCACCAGTATACCACTGGTGACAAGGTTACGACGGTGATCCTCTTCATTCTGTATTCCCTGCCCAATTTCTGGGTGGCCACCATGGCCATTGTATTCTTTGGCGGTGGTGACTTCTTCGATGTTTTCCCGGTTTCCGGTCTGCATAGCCTGGGGGCGGAGGACCTGAGTACCTGGGAATATCTGAAAGATCTGGCCCATCATGTGGCACTGCCCCTGATCATCTGGACCTATGGCAGTTTTTCGGCCTTATCCAGATATATGCGTGGTTCCATGCTGGAAGTCATCCGTCAGGACTATATCCGGACGGCTCGGGCCAAAGGCTTGAGTGAGCGGGTGGTCACCTATAAACACGCTTTACGGAACTCATTGATCACCATTATCACCATGCTGGCCAACCTGCTGCCCCTGGCTATTTCTGGCTCCATCATCATTGAGTCGATATTTTCCATTCCCGGGATGGGACAACTGAGCTTTAATGCGGTACTCTTCCGCGATTATCCCGTTATCATGGCTGTAACCACCATCTCTGCCATGCTGACCCTATCTGGTATTTTATTATCTGATCTACTTTATGCGGTGGTCGATCCCCGAATCACTTTTGAGGAGAAACGGTGATGAGTGAAATGGCCCCGGCTCGTTCCTATACGCAGATCGTTGCTACTCAATTCAGCCGGAATAAGCTGGCTGTCTTTTCGGTTCACATCATCTATGTACTGCTATTCGTCTTTATCTTCGCCGACTTTTTGGCCAATGACAAACCGATCGTCATGCACTTGAAGGGCAATACCTATTTTCCAGTATTCCGCGAGTATGGTGTCAATTGGTTTGGGTTGAACTGGCAGGATGAATTCAAGAGTCAACAATTTAAGATATTGGAAGATGATTATGAGGCAGGGGATTGGGCCATATACCCACCGATCCCATATTCTCCCAATGAGTATAATTTACAGGTCAAGCTTCAGCCTCCCAGTATGGCGCACCCCTTTGGAACCGATGAGTTGGGACGGGATGTCCTGTCTCAGATGATCCATGGTGCCAGGGTCAGTCTATTGGTGGGATTTGTGGCTGTGGCGATTTACGTATTTATTGGCGTGATCCTGGGGGCTTTGGCTGGGTTCTATGGAGGGTTCATGGATATCGTCATCCAGCGTCTGATTGAGATCATGATCACTTTCCCGCGCATGTTTCTGATCATCACCATTGTGGCGGTCATGGAAACCCAGTCCATCATCAATATCATGGTCATTCTGGGACTGACTGGCTGGACGGGAGTGGCCCGCTTCACCAGAGCCGAGTTCCTGAAGGTTAAGAATGAAGATTATGTAGTTGCTGCTAAAGCGCTGGGCTACAAGGACTTCCGGACGATCTTCAGACATGTCTTGCCCAATACATTGACCCCGGTTCTGGTCACGGCGACTTTTGGAGTGGCTGCTGCCATTCTCATTGAATCAGGTCTAAGTTTCCTCGGTTTTGGGGCACCCCCTGAACAAGCTACCTGGGGTTCATTGCTCAGTAGTGCCCGGGATATGTTGCCAACTGGCTGGTGGCTCACTACTTTTCCCGGGTTGGCAATATTTATTACGGTGACGGTCTACAATTTAGTGGGTGAAGGCTTGCGCGATGCGCTTGATCCGCGTCTTAAGCAATAGCCTGCATTATTCTTAGCCACAAACGGGAAACACAGTACAATCAGAAGTTTCCCTTCTGACCCTAAAATCAACTGAGCTCGAGTAATTTACAGTAGTATAAATGACATTGTGAGTTTGTGCGACTACAAAAATAACCTAACCTGGAAGCAGGATCAATTACCCCACGCTTCAGCGTGGGGGTTGTTTATACAAAAATTATCGGGCTTTAGCCCCAGATTACTGGCAATGCAGTTGGGCTAAAGCCCTGTATTATTAATGATATATTAGCCCCAGGCTGAAGCCTGGGGTAAATGTCAACATCTAACAACTTAATTTTGTCATTATTTTGATAACCATTATAATAACAATGAAATGCACAAACTAACCAGGGCAATTTGACTGTAACTAGCTTAAAGTCAGCCAGTTACAGCTATGATGTAAAAACTTCTGTTAAAATCAGATGGAAAAGTGACTTGGTAATGGTTTAATATTTTAGTAACATGTACGTAACACATGATGATCATGTACGTACATTAGTAGGAGCTGCATTTTATGAAGACCATAACTCCAACAGAATTAAGAGGAAATATATACAATATACTAGATGAAATTTTGAGTACAGGCATTCCCATCGAGGTTAATAAGGGTGGTGAAAAATTAAGAATCATTCCCGTTGGGAGAGTAGATAAGCTAATAAATCTGGTTTCAAGGCTGGAGGTTGTAAAAGGCAACCCAGACGATTTAGTGGATTTAAGTTGGGAGAAGGAATTAAACCTTGATTTACCTTGATACCCATGTCGTAGTATGGCTGTATGCAGGAGATATCGAAAGACTTAGTGAAAAGGCTAAGAATCTGATCAATGATCATGATCTCTATATTTCCACGATCGTACAATTGGAATTGCAGTACTTGTTTGAAATACAACGAATTACCCATGCCGCCAGGGACATCATTTCTGATCTTTCAATTCGAATTGGACTCCAAGTATGTGATAAAAGTTTTTCCCATATTGTGAACGGTACATTATCCCTCTCCTGGACCCGTGATCCCTTTGACCGTATCATCGTAGCCAATGCAGCTTTAGCTAAAAAAATATTACTAACGAGAGACCAAAATATTCTGGATAATTATGAAAACGCCCAATGGTAATGGCTGATAAGCCCCGGATCATACACAAATCAAACAATGATTTACCGCGAGCTGTTGTCATAAAAAAACATCAGTGAACATCTGCCTGCCCGGCGTAGCGCAACAAGCGCAGACAGGTGTTTATCTGTGGCCAAAGAAGAAAAAAGTGAAGGAATCACCCATGCCTCGTAATTTCATCGTCCCGTTTAGTCTTCTGGCACTTATCCTGTGTCACTGCACTCACACCGCAACTCAAACCCCGCAAGCTGTCACTGAAACCATTATCCTCTCAGATATTGTTAATGAGCGTAGCCTTGTTGACCTGGGCAATGGCTGGTATGAAACCATAGGCCGGGTTGAAATCTTAAGCAACATGAGCAAGGCAGAGGCCGAAAAACAAGCCCTCGAACAGGCCTGTGTCAATGCCATACAACATTACAGTGGAGTCCAAATTCAGGCCAGCAGTGTAGCCGTTACCGGGGAACTGGGGCAAAAGAATATAATCGATGCTTTTACCTCAGTGAGCAAACAAACCACCCGCGGCGTCGTTCTGGAAAAAACCATCCTGGCCAATGATATCCGTGTGTTTGATCATAAAATGTTCAAAGTCGTAAAATTAAAGGTCCGGGTCGGTCGGCAGCTGGGTGAGCCGGATCTCTTCTTCAAGCTTGATGCGCGTTTGAACCGGAATTATTTTCAACCGGGTGATGAACTGGTCATTGAAACTCGTACGACCAAAGACTGTTATTTGACCATCCTCAACATCAGTTCCAATTATTCGGTTTATATCCTTATTCCCAACAACTATCACCGGGATAATTTCTTGAAAGCCGGTGAGGCGTTTACCTTTCCTGATAAGCAGGACCGGGAAGGGGGGCTGAAGCTGAAAGTAGCACTGTTGGACGGCAAAAGCGAAGATACGGAAATGATCAAGATTCTTGCCACCAAACAGCCCTTGCAGCTTTTGGAGCATAACGATCTCAGTGCCTGGGGCAGCGGTGCGCTGGCATTGAATTATCTCCAGCACAGACTACTGGAGCTCCCTGCCAGTGAGGTGACCGAAATAGATCTGCCTTATGTTATCAGCCGTTGAGTAAAAACAACCCTGTTTGGAACGGTATCTGATTTCGGTAAAAATGAATTGCTTTTTATATCATTCGCATAGTATATACATGAAGTATATACTATATGCATAGCGAGGGAGGAAATATTATGCGCACGCTTTTCTTTCCACAGACTACCTGCAGGCCCAGGACAAGCTCCAACAGCTAAGCTATTTAAAATCACTATCAGAAATCAGTTTTAATACCGGGCAGCTGGAACAGGAGCGGGATGCAAAAATAAATGCGCTGGTGAATGCGCCCAAAGGTGAGTTTGAAACCAGGGTCATGTATGAAAAACGCTTACGAGACAGTCAGCGCCTGGCCCGGGAAATCCGGGATGATTATGCCGGGAAGATCAACGAAGCCAGACGCCGGTTCGAGACCCGTCAAAAGGAAATTCAAAACGAAATCCAGACTTTGCTCATCGATAGCCGTGAGGACGTTTCCTCGTCTTTTAAGCTGGGGCAGTACAATGCAGACGAAGAATCTTTTAAGCTTACTCCATCCTCACGCAAGCAATCTTATCCAATTTCTGTACCCTTGAGCTCGGCTCGCGCCTTCAAGAAAGAACATTCAGGCCTGAAAGCGCAGGGAAAACGCCAGTTAACCATAGATGGGGAGTGGGAGTATTTCAACTGGAACGTTCAATACGGGGGAGAAGCTTACCCCTTTGGCCCCACTAAAGGGACGGATCAGCGAACTTCCATCGCCAAACATACCATTATTCCACCGGATCTGAAAACTCAGGTGGCCTTTTCAGAACCATCAGGAGATGATCGTCTGGATGCAGAGGAAACGGCGGAACTGGTGGTGACGATCATCAATAAGGGCCGGGGTGCTGCCTATGGTGTTGAGATCAACTGCCAGCTCAGCGGTTCCCAGGCCATTACCTATCCCCGGGATGTTTATATAGGCGAGATCCCTCCCGGAGAACGCCGCAGCAAACGTCTTGCCTTCAAAGCCGGACAGAATGTGTCCTCAGGACAGGTCACTGTTGTGTTGTCCTATAAAGAAAGCAATCACTTTGAGCCGGACGATCAGCGCATCCGTTTTGAAACGGAGGCTCTGATTCCTCCCCGACTGGAGATCGTGGACATTGGTATTGATGACGCCAGTGGCAATTCCCGGATTGAACCCCGGGAAATCGTGGGTATCACAGTGCGTGTCCAAAATCTGGGGCAGGGTGCGGCTGATGATGTCATGGTCCAGGTTGAGAAAGAAAGCCCCCATATTTACTTTTTTGGTGAGTCCCAGGAACGTTTTGATCTGGGCAGTCTAGCGCCCGGTGAATACAAGGATATTTCCTTTGAGATGGTTTCCAATAAAAAGGCTAAAGCCATGCCCGTTTCGGTGCGGGTCACGGAAAGCCGGGGACGCTTTGGAATAAATAAACATCCTTTAAACCTGGCTTTTAATCAGGTTCAACGGGGTGTGGCTGAAATGAATATTGCCGGTAAATATGAGGAGCACAAGAGCTTCAAGGCCAGTAAAGGGCTTTCCATTGATGTGGAGCAGGATATTCCCAGGGCCAGAAAACCAGATAAACATGCTTTGGCCATTGTTTTTGGTGTGGAACAATACAAGAATATTTCCAATGTGACCTTTGCCAAGCGGGATGCAGCCATTACCAGGGAATATTTTGTGCAGGCGCTGGGTATTCCTGAGAATAGAATTTATTTTCAGACTAATGACAATGTGGGCAAGGCGGCATTTGACAAGGTGTTTTCCAAAGGGGGCTGGCTGGAAAAACGGGTTAAGCAAGAGTCTGATATTTTTATCTTTTATGCCGGTCATGGAGCACCGGATATTTCTGAAAACAAGGCTTATCTGATCCCCTATGACGGTGACCCCAATTATGCCTCGCAAACCGGGTTTTCCATGGACAAAATGTACCAGGAGCTGGAGCGTTTAAAGGCAAGATCAGTGACGGTCTTTCTGGATGCCTGTTTTTCCGGTGCTAACCGTGAGAGTGAGGTACTCCTGGCTGGTGCCCGGCCGGTTTTTATTGAGGTGAGCGCTCCCACTGCCAGGGGAATTACCGTGTTTTCAGCTTCCGGAGCCAGGGAGATATCGTCGGCCTATCCGGAGAAAAAGCACGGATTATTCACCTATTTCATGTTAAAGGGTCTACAGGGTGCGGCGGATAAAAATGGGGACCGGTCCATTACGGTAGGAGAATTGGGGGATTATATTCATGAACAGGTATCGGAAACCGCCGGTATGCTGGATAGAGAACAAAATCCCGAAGTACAGACACGCGACAGGGATAAGATATTGGCTCATTATTAAGCAGCCCACGAATTCATTTCGTGGGTGATCAATCCCCTGGTATGAATAAACCGTTAAAACGGTTTCACCCTGCACCGGTTTTCCTTACACACACGAATGAATTCGTGGGCTACTTTTCACCAACGTATCACCCGTCGCTTTTAAACTCGTCACTCACCGCAACCATCAAAAATTACCCCGGCAACAAAAACTGAAAAAAACGCATGATTCATGGTGACGATCTGCCTCATCCGGATTAATATGTCGGGCTAATTTTGATTTGGTAAACCATATACTAAAGATAAAGGTCAATCACAGTGGCTGGTAAAAAACTCAAGACCATCCTGGCTACCGATTGTGGGTCTACCACAACCAAGGCAATTTTGATCGAATTAACCGATCAGGGCTATCGTTTAAAAACAAGAGGGGAAGCCCCCACAACTGTGGAAGCCCCGTTTGAAGATGTAACCAAAGGTGTGCTCAACGCCATCATGGAAGTTGAAGAGCTTTCGGGCTTGAAGATTCTTGATGGAGACCAGATTATACATCCCATGCAGGATGACAACACAGGTGTAGATGTGTATGTATCAACATCATCAGCTGGTGGTGGTCTTCAAATGATGGTGGCTGGTGTGGTGAAAGCCATGACCGGTGAGAGTGCCGAGCGGGCTGCCCTGGGCGCTGGTTCCATTGTCATGGATGTCCTGGCCTCAAATGATGGTCGACTTCCTCACCAGAAAATTGAACGTATTCGTCAACTTCGTCCTGATATGATATTGTTATCAGGTGGGATTGATGGCGGAACCGTATCCCATGTGGTGGAATTAGCCGAAATCCTGGCTGCGGCAAATCCGAAACCCCGTCTGGGTCAGAATTACAAGCTGCCTGTGATCTATGCTGGTAATAAAAAGGCGCAGGATAGTATTGCTCAAACGCTGGGTGAGATTACAGATCTGGATCTCATTGAAAATATCCGCCCCGTCCTGGAAGTTGAAAACCTGGGACCAGCCCGGGATAAAATCCATGATCTCTTCATGGAGCATGTCATGGCTCAGGCGCCTGGTTACAAGAAATTGATGTCCTGGACCGATGCTCCTATCATGCCCACACCCGGTGCTGTTGGCTCGCTCATTGAAATGGTGGCCAGACAGGAGAATATCTCGGTGGTCGGTGTTGATATTGGTGGAGCAACTACCGATATCTTTTCTGTATTTCATGGACAATTCAACCGCACGGTGAGTGCCAATCTGGGGATGAGCTATTCGATCTGTAACGTGCTGGCTGAAGCAGGCCTGGAAAATGTACTCCGCTGGGTTCCCATTGATATCGATGAGGGTGAGTTGACCAATCGGATTGGCAACAAGATGATCCGACCCACAACGGTGCCTCAATCACTGGAAGAATTGATCATTGAACAGGCCATTGCCAGAGAAGCTCTGCGTTTGTCATTTATCCAGCATAAAGCCTTTGCAGTGAAACTAAAAGGGGTGCAGCAGGAACGAACCATCTCAGACGCCTTTGATCAATCTGGTTCTGGTGAAACACTGGTCGACATGATGGAGTTAGATCTGCTGGTTGGCTCAGGCGGTGTGTTGTCACATGCTCCACGCAGGGAGCAGGCCATGCGGATGATGATTGACGCTTTTGTTCCAGAAGGTATCACACAACTTGCAGTTGATTCCATCTTCATGATGCCTCAGTTGGGTGTTATGGCCAATATCGAACACGCAGATATGGCCGAAAGTGCCCGTCAGGCCGCTGTTGAAGTATTTGAAAAGGATTGTTTGATTCGCCTGGGTACCTGTATTGCTCCCATTGGTAAACCGAAACCTGGATCGGTGATTTTAACTGCTGAATTTGAACTCCCCGGTGGAGAGAAGCAAGTGGTTGAACTGAAAACAGATGAAATTATGGTTATCCCGGCCCCCTATCAAGCTATCAAAGCCAAGCTGACACCAGCCAAAACCATGTCGATTGGTAAAGATAAAGGTGAGTCCCTGGAAACCGAAATCTATGGTGGCACAGTCGGATTAATCCTTGACGGTCGAGGACGCCCCTTCGAACTCAGTACTGAGAAATCAAAACGAATTGAGAATTTGAATAAGTGGTCCCAGGCTACCAATGAATACCCCGAAACTGAATTACTGGGAGGAGCATAAATTATGGCCCATTCATATACTCCTGGACTAAAAGTTCTTCACGAAACCAAAGTCAAGAAAGATAGAATCTTACCTCTAAAAGGTGATGTCGTCGTTGAAGCCAAGGCCTTAGTCGCCCCTGATGATATCGTTGCCAGGACACATCTACCAGGCAATGTGCAGATGGTGAACGTTGGCAATCTTTTAAATATTGATCCCACGGACGTTGAAGCTGTCATGTTGAAACCCACCGGTACCGAATTTAAAAAAGGCGAGATGATTGCGGAAACCAAAGGCATCTTTGGATTTTTTAAATCCAATGTCATGGCTCCCATCGATTGCACTCTGGAATCGATTTCCGCAATTACAGGCCAGGTTGTCTTAAGGGATGCACCGATTCCAGTGGAGATTGATGCTTATATCCGCGGAGTAGTGGCTGAAGTGGTTCCTGAAGAAGGAGTTGTCATCGAGACAGAAGCTGTCTTTATTCAAGGTATTTTTGGTATTGGAGGTGAGAGCAGGGGAGCACTTGTTGTGGTTACTGAAAACCGCGAGGAGGAGCTCACTGCTGACTTGATTAAGCCCGAGCATGCTGGCAAAGTACTGGTTGGTGGTTCGTTTATCAGCCTGGCGGCCTATAAAAAAGCACTTGAATTAAAAGTTGCTGGTGTCGTGGTTGGCGGCTTTAATTATTTTGATCTGGAAGAAATTTTGGGTTACACCCTTGGTGTTGCCATTACAGGTTCAGAAGATCTGATCACTTCTTTGATCCTGACAGAAGGCTATGGTGAGATTCGAATGGGGTCTCGGACTTTTGATCTCCTCAAAGAACATCAGGGGAAATTCACATCTATTAACGGGGCAACACAGATTCGAGCTGGTGTAATTCGCCCTGAAATTGTCATTCCATTAAATGCCGAAGACATCAAAGGTGATGTCCACGCCATTCAAATTAATGAAGGCATACGGGTAGGCAGCCTGGTGAGAGTGATTAGAGCGCCCTATTTTGGTCGAATCGGAACTGTGGTTTCGTTACCACCTGAGTTGCAGAAGATGGAATCTGAGACCATGGTAAGGGTGGCAGAAATCAAGATTGATGATCGGGTCCAGGTGATTCCGCGAGCCAACCTGGAGATGGTGGAAACTGATTAAAGAAGTGGAAAAATGAAAAAAATATAAGGTGGTCACAAATTGCGACCACCTAAAACAGATAGTTTAATATGAAAAATCAAATAATTCCAGCACAACGAATTGAACAAATAATTTTGGAGATTCGTGGACAAAAAGTGATTATAGATTCAGATATTGCAACTATTTATGGTACTAGCACGAAGCGGCTGAATGAACAGGTTAGAAGAAATAAAGCTCGGTTTCCAATTGAGTTTATGTTTCAACTCACAAAAGATGAAAAAGAAGAGGTGGTCGCAAATTGCGACCACCTTTCTAATTTGAAATTCTCTCCTCATCTACCATTTGTATTTACAGAGCACGGTGCACTGATGGCTGCAGCAATTTTGAATACAGACAGGTCTGTTCAAGTGAGTTTGTTCGTTGTCAGGGCCTTTGTGAAACTACGCGAGCTGGTCGTAGCACATAAAGAATTAGCTTCAAAATTTAATGAGTTGGAATCAAGAGTTGGCGCTCATGACGAAGCGATTGTACAGCTCATGCAATCGATGAGACAGTTAATGAAACCTACTCCACCAAAGCAACAAAACAAAATTGGTTTTTAGCAGGAAAAAATGGTATGGGTGAAATTACCAATTCAATATCAATCTCGACTCAGGATCAAAAATTTATTGATCGTATTGCCAATCGGATATATGACACTGGCTTTGTAACAGTTGCCGTGTTTGCCCTGGAAACAGTCAAACCTTTAGCTTTGTTAGGGAGCCATACCATGATATTTTTTGGGCCGATAGTAAGTGCCTTCATCAAGGCAGATGGCTATTATCGAGCCGCAGAGTTGTTTGAAGAACCGCGTAATGTTGAAAGACTGATCGTAAAGATCGAACAACTGGAAGAAGAACACAATAACAAGCAAACGGAGAAGCACAGTGAAAGATAAACAATTCTGGTCTGTTGCCGGTATCATCTTCGTCCTCTTCATGATTTACTGGTTTGCGGGACATCCACATTTTGTCGCAGAACGGTCGGTCATGTTTTGGGCTATCCTAATTGTCGGAGGCATATTGATCTACTCCACACGTATGGCGAAACGGGGTGAGGAGATATTCCTGCGTAGTATTCCTGGTCTAAAAGCCGTGGAAGAAGCTGTGGGACGTTCTACTGAAATGGGAAAACCGGTTCTGTATGTCCCGGGGATCATGGACATGGACCAGGTAGAGACAGTTGCTGGGGTTGTTGTTCTGGGGCACGTGGCCAAGATGACTGCCCGATATGAAACCAGTCTCAATGTACCTGTTTCCAGAGCCATCGTTATGAAAGCTGCCCGTGAATCCTGTCGCGAATCCTATCTGTTGGAAGGTCGACCCGACTTGTTCCATGATGACATGGTGCATTATTTGACGGATGACCAGTTTGCTTATGCTGCTGGTGTCAATGGGATCATGCTCCGTGAGGAACCAGCTGCCTGTTTGTACATGGGAAAATTTTATGCAGAATCTCTGCTCCTGGCTGAGACTGGCAACTCTATTGGTGCCATCCAGATCGCTGGAACTGCATCTCCATCACAGATCCCCTTCTTTGTCACTGCTTGTGATTATACCCTCATCGGTGAGGAATTCTTTGCCGCCAGTGCTTATCTGTCACAGGAACCTGAGCTCATCGGCGGGGTCAAGGGACAGGATTACCTGAAAATCCTGGCGGTCTCCGTGATGCTCATTTCCCTGACTTTTAACTTTTTTCATGATATGGGTTGGATCTCCTGGGATATCCTGGGTTACCTGACTGTACAATAGGAGGTCTGATATGTTCATGAAAAGACAACTGCCAATCGCCATAGCCGCCACCATTGGGTTCCTGACCCTGTTCGGCTGGTTTGTGGATGAACCCAATATTAAATCTTTTGTCGATGATGATGCCACCCAGTGGTTTGATATCCTGGCCAGTTTTGCCATGTTTCTCGGGGCTCTCAATCTATTGAAAATGCAGGCTTTGAAGGTCATAAAAAAATCCAAGGGCTGGCCCTACGCTGCGCTGGCCATTGCCGGATTCGCTTTTTCTTTTACGGCTGGATTTATCATGCTGGGTTCCTACAATGTAGAAATCACCGAGTTCAGTAATACTGACCGCATTGCTCCTATTCTAGCCAGCGAGATTAACCAGAATGTAGCAAGTACCCGGAATATATTAAGGGCTATTCCTGCTGGCGATACCTACACCATCGACACCCCCTACTTTACCGAGGGTGGGGCAGAGAAAGTGGTGGAGCAAATCAATGCAGCCGGTGGTACTGCTGAATTAAGAGCCACTGAATGGGGGGCTCACCTGGCAACCCGCGGATCGTTCTTTAATTGGATGTTCCGGTTCATATTTACGCCGCTCTCGGCCACCATGTTTGCCTTGCTGGCATTTTTTGTGGCTTCTGCGTCATACCGGGCCTTTAAGATCAGAAACTTTGAAGCGACCCTGCTCTTGATCTCAGGCATTATTATTATGCTGGGTCGGGTCCCCATCGGCGGTAGTATCTCAGCCTGGTTTATCATGTACATTGTGGTGTTAAGCCTGGCAGCCGGTGTGAACACCTGGCTCAAAAATCGCACCTATACCCTCATTGCAGTGGTTGGTGGCTTACTTGCCGTAACCATCGCTGGATTCATCACTGGGTGGCCGGTTGACCAACCGGGTATTTTTTATCTACCGCTGTTACAGGATTGGATCTATAATAATCCCAACGTAGCCGGCGCCCGGGCGATCATGATCGGAATTGGTCTGGGTATCTTTGCAACCTCAATTCGCTATATCCTGGGAATTGAAAAATCGTACATCGGAGAATGATCATGGAAAAATTCTTAGATTTTATCGTTCGTGCCGGTGCTCTGGATAGACGCGTAATTTTTGCCGTCATTGCTGTGGTGGTGATGTTGCCCTTATTCTTTCCACTGGGACTGCCCATCCGGGCGTCCAATTCATCCCAGGCCGTTTATGATGTGGTTGAAGATCTCAAAGCAGGCGATAAGGCATTGATTTCTTTTGAATATGGTCCCAGTACCATGCCTGAGATTCATCCCATGACCGTCGCTCTGCTTCGCCATCTTTTTGAAAAGGATGTGAAGGTCTACATCACCTGCCTGTGGCCAGATGGTCAGTTTATGGCCATGGATGCTCTGGAGCAAGTTGCAGTGAATCAGTATCATAAGGTATATGGTGAAGATTATGTGCTCCTGGGGTATCGTCCAGGTGCTGAAGCAATTATCAAGGGTCTGGTCAGCAATATCCGTAAAGTGTTCACCGTAGACTCTCGCGGTGATTTTCTGGATGATATCCCCATGATGGTTGGTGTCAATCAGGTGGCTGACTTTGATTTCCTATTTTCGGCCTCGGCTGGATATCCGGGAACAGTGGAATGGGTGCAGTACGCCGCCGATCCGACTGGTGTTACCATGAGTACCGGCACCACATCCATTCAAGTCAATGAAGTCATGCCCTATGTTCAGTCTGGACAAATAGTTGGTATCCTGGGCGGGATGCCCGGTGCGGCTGAGTATGAATCTCTCATTGGACAGCCAGGGATCGGAACCAGTGGGATGGATGCTCAATCTGTAGCCCATATTGTCATTGTTGCATTTATCATTTTCGGAAACATCTCGTTCTTTATTGAACGTCGACGTTCCAAGAAATATTAGGAGACTGAATTATGAATGGTTCTGAAATTTTTGGAGCGTGGATTGCAGTCTTTCTGACCCTGGGTATTTTCTCTTATCTGTATAAGGATAATCCCTTCTACAAGATCGCTGAACATGTGTTTGTCGGTGTCTCGGCTGGATACTGGATGGCTATGGCCTTCTGGACCCAGGTCCAACCCAATCTATTTGGTCGTCTCTGGCCGGTACCAGAGGGAGAGATATCGGGCTTTTTTATGAAAACCTGGTACGGAATATACAACTTCTTTGGGGCCATTGTACCCAGTGTGTTTCCGGACGGAGGCATCAACAAGGGTCATGGACATGATCCGCACTTTATCTATCTTCTGCCCTTTGCCCTGGGAATCATGATGCTCATGAGTGTGCATTCAAAATTGAGTTGGTTGGCCCGCTTGGGTATTGCCTACACAGTTGGTATGGCAGCGGGCCTGAGAGCCTATGCTTTTCTAAATTCTAACGTGCTGGGGCAGATCAAAGGGACGGCTGTATCATTTGTTGATATGCCCTTTTTCAGCCTCACCGGCGTCAGTGTATTCAATAACCTGATCATTCTGGTGGGGACGATTACCGGTTTGCTCTATTTCTATTTTTCGAAGGAACACAGTGGCAATTTTGGTAAAGTTACCCGGGTGGGGATCTATTTTCTGATGATCAGCTTTGGCGCATCATTTGGATTCGCAGTCATGGGCCGTATTTCCTTGCTCATCGGTCGGTTCACAGATCTGATCAGCTATGGGGGATCTACCTATAACTATGCTTCCCTCTGGGTACTCCTGCTCATGATCGTCCTGCTCACCATCTGGACCATCAAAGGTGATAAGCAGGCAACCAGCTAAGCAGTGGTTAGCAGCAGATGAATCGATTTGATCTGGTAGAGATGCCTTGCAGGACGTCACTACCAGCCTTATAAATAAAGGTATTTTAATGAACCGCAAAAAACTATCAGTGGAAATATGCCAGTCAGGCATTGCTCAGATCCCGCCAACGACGGCGGGAGTGCAGCCTGATGTTTCAGTTGTAGCAGATCTTAGGTCCTGAGCATGGCTGTTTCAATTACACTGAGAAACATCATCAAAAAGTATGGTGCTAAGACCGCTTTGAATAATGTGACTCTGGGCGTGGAAAAAGGTCATATCCACGCTATTATCGGTACCACCGGCTCCGGAAAATCGACTCTGCTCCGAGTAATCGCAACGCTGAGTGTTCCCACCCTGGGCTCTGGCTATATCAATGGTTTAAATCTGGGTGCCCGCCAAAACCAGATCCGGCACCAGATCGGATATATGTCTCAGGATAGTCGGTTTGAGGAATCGCTGACCCTCATGGAAAATTTGATCCTCCATGGTAAGCTCCATGGGATCACTCAGGCAGACCTGAATAATCGGATCGGCGGTTTTGTAAAGCGCTTCGATGTGGCAGACAAGTTAAGCTCATTTCCCAGCGAGGTCAGTTACGGCACGCGGCGGAAAATGGAATTTATTCGAGCAGTCCTGCACAATCCGTCCATTCTGCTTCTGGATGAACCCTCCGCTTCTCTGGACCAGGGATGTAAGGAGCTCATGGAGATCTTTCTCAGAGAGCAAAAACTGCGCTTTACCACGGTGATCGTTTCCAGTAATATTGAACAAGTCGAGCGGATGGCAGATCGTATCTCAATTCTTGATGAAGGGCGGGTGATCGCCGATGGTACACTCGCGGAATTGAAAGAAACTGACCGGGAAAATCGAATTCTTGATCTGACCTTATCAGAGACGCACGAACGGGATTTTAATATCCTGGATGCATCCGCTCAGGTTATTTCATATACCGTTCAAGGGAATCGTTATGAGATCATTACTGAGGCAGATGTACCACCTGAAACGATCATAGCCCTGTTCCACGAGCGGGTGATCCAGGCCATTCCCCGGCTTCCGGCGCTGGCCGATATCTTCAAACGGATGATCAAAGCGGAGGCAATGCATGAATAACGTTTTGGCCGCTCTTTGGCATCGTGAATTAACAATTTACCGTCGACAGTTCACCACGGTTGGACTGCTTCCCATATCCACAGGCCTGATCTTTTTCTTTATGTTCTTCTTGCCCTACAAATCCTTTCTAACAGCTGGCGAGCTGGACACCGTTCTACCATCTCTGGTGTTAGATTCTCTCTTGCTGACCCTCTTGATCACCATTTATGAAACAACGGCCCGGTTCTACTGGGAGACACAGTGGGGAAATGGGATGGCCAGTATGTATGAGATGGGTCGCTTTACGCGGCAACCTTCATTTTTTGTCGCCCAGGCACTCATCAGTTTGACCAAGGGCTTGGTTCATCTGATAGTTGTCCTGGCCATCTTAATCTTTTTAACGGAGATATCCCTGACACAGATCAATTACCAGGCAAGTATCGTTTTTATCCTCCTGGGAGCGCTTCAAATAGTGTCTTTGAGTAAGATCATTGGTTTACTGGTCAAACATGTTGACACGCTTAGTAAGCTCCTGTATATCGGATTACTACCCATGATGATGATCAGTGGTTTGTTTCTGATAAGGGGTGCTCCGCTGGATAATATTGCGGAACTCGCCTTCTACTTGCCTCCTTACAATTGGATGACCGGCCTCGACTCGGCCTTTCTCACCGGGGTTATCGATTATGGCTATCTATTGATCTGCTTGATAGAGACGGCCTTCCTGTTATGGTTATCCGGAACCTTTTTCCATTTGGATGGGGATAGTTGAAAGTATATCTGGCTGGTGCTATTGAAGCAGCACCGGATAGTGGCATCACCTGGCGCAAGGAAGTCACTCAATTCCTTAAATCTGACCTGAACTGGGCAGTTTTCGATCCCTCGCAGCATGAGCTTGATTTCTTGACTCTGGAGGAAAAAGAGAATTTTCGATATTGGAAAAGCACTGATATTAAAAGATTTAGGCCGGTAATTAAGAAGATAATAGATCGCGATCTTGATCAATTGCTAAAGCAGTGTGATGCGGTTATTTGTTTGTGGGATGATTACGTTCTGCCTGGCGGAGGTACTCACGGGGAGCTGACCCTGGCCTATGAACATAGCCTGCCGGTCTTTCTGGTATTGGGTATGCCTTTGGAGAAAGTTTCCTCCTGGATCATCGGGTGCACAACTGAGGTTTTTTCTGGTTTTGATGAATTGAAGCATTATTTGACCAACTCTCACTCAAAAAAAAATGATGAATAACTGCTTGACTTTCATTTCTGACCCCTTACCTTTTTTACGTTATCCCAAGGTGGGTAAGGGTTTGAGCCCACTTGAGTGGTTCCAGCAGGTTCTACTCAAGTCAACTTAGCAGATTTAATTAATAATAAAAAAACAAGGAGGACACACTATGAACAAAGCCGAATTGATTGCAAAGATTGCCGAAGACTCAGGAATCACAAAAGTGCAGGCTGAAAAGGCACTAGGTGCTTTTACAGGCGCTGTATCAGATTCTCTAAAAGCCGGTAACAAAATTGCCTTAGTTGGTTTTGGTACTTTTGATGTATCAGCTCGTGCAGCTAGAACTGCTCGTAATCCTCGTACAGGTGACCCGATTCAAGTTCCTGCAATGAACGTTCCTCGTTTTAAAGCTGGTAAAGGTCTGAAAGAAGCCGTCAACTAGGCTCTTTGCTTTACATCAATTAGAAAAGGGCGTGATTTATCACGCCTTTTTTTTAGGGGAGGTTCTGAACATGGAAGCTATTTGCAGAGTTTCTCTGAATGCCATATCCAACAATTATTCATACTTTAAAGATCGAGCCAATCCCTCACAGATCATCCCGGTTGTGAAGGCCAATGCCTATGGTCACGGTGCAATTGAAGTAACCAGACACCTCCACCGGGAAATGGGTGTGCATTTATTCGCAGTGGCAACTCTGGAAGAAGCACAGGAGTTGGCTTCAGAAATTCCGGATATCTCAATTCTGATATTTTCCCGCATTTTTGCCAGTGAACTGGCTGGCCGACCTAAAAATGCCATTGTGAGTATTGGGTCCATGGAGGATGCCAGTGCTGTTGCGAATTCGGAACATAGCGGTGCCTCAGTTCATCTAAATGTGAATACGGGAATGAATCGTTTGGGTCTGAGTCCGGACCAGGCTACAGAACTGATAGCCAACCCCAAAAGTACCCTGGATATAAGAGGCGTTTACAGCCACTATTCATCTTCTGATACCAGTGACAGCCGGACCTATGACCGGCAGAATCAAATATTTAAGAATTTTATCATGAGAATTCGACAACATGGTTTCAAGGGTATGATCCACCTGGCGAATTCTGCAGCAACCCTGCATGATACCTGGGAACTCTATGATGCTATCAGACTGGGGATCGGGCTTTATGGCTATGATACAAGCCCAGGCAAACACCATCAACAATATCTTAAACCTGCCATGGAGATCAGAGCCCCCCTGGTTCGAGTCGAGCATGTCAGGGCCGGGGAGTCTGTGAGCTATGCTGAAAGATGGCAGGCGGCTGTTAATACAAATATTGGCACCCTGCGGATCGGTTATGCCGATGGCTACAGTCGGGCCCTGACCAATCGTGGCAGGGTAACATTTCAAGCTAAAACCTACCCGGTAGCTGGAACGGTTACCATGGACCATATCATGATCGATCTGGGGGAGGATAATGTACCCTCCGGCAGCATGTTCACGGTCATGGGTGGCAATGCTCCAGCTGTAAAGATCGCATCCATCGCTGAGCGATTGAATACCATCACCTATGAGGTCTGTTGTGGAATCTCCCCTCGAGTAAAGCGGGAGTATTGAGCTCAACCGGCCAAGCCCCATTAGATCGGTTGTGAGCGAGTTATTAGAATACCAGTGAGACTGGAATCTCACAGATCAGGCTCTGTTCTGGACTTCATTTATACATCCCCAATTACCATTACTAAATTGAAAAAATAGTTGAATATCCTGAATTATTTCTTAACTCCTTCGCAGCATCAGAGTAAAGGGAGCAATAGTCTTTGATGTCCGGCTGTATATGATGCTTCCTGTTCAAGATGGCTAAAGGAGTTCTCGCTTGAATATACTGGTAATCAGCGGTGATGAGTCTCGCAGTTTCGATGATTATAAAAATTATTTTCCCGATTCTACTATAGATGTACTCGAACAATCTGAGCTCAGTGCCCAAACACTAAGTGATCAACTGCTCAGTTATTCCGGAGAATCACTGCTGCTTATCGACGCCCGCTCTGAAAACATCGAATTTAAAAATAGCGCTGCTGAGTTATTTGAACTCGTTGCTGAGACCACTGAAGATTGGTCGCTTATCTATGCTGATTATGAGGTTGATGATCAAGGCTGTCTGAGTGATGAGCACTTGTTGGATCATCACATCGGTCGGGTTAGAGATAATACTGACTATGGAAAAGTCTGGGTCCTCAATCTGGAGAAAGTCCAGCAAGTCCTGCCATTGGCGAAGACGACTAAACAACATTTCCTATATGAGTTAAGATTGCGGCTGAGTGAGTGTGGCGAGTTGATCCATATTGCCAACCGCTATGCAGGCTCACCCTACCGGATCTTTAAGGCAGTGGGTGAGCAGAATGTCTTTGATTACCTCATGGCCAGTAAAGAATCACAACTGGAACTGGAATTGATCCTAAACGAACATCTCAAACGGATCGACGCCTATTTGGCAGCAGGTGATTACTATGCTCCTGTACCGTATTACAGCAAAGAATATGATTTGACAGCCAGCATCATCATTCCGGTGAATGATCGGCCCGAGTTTATCGGCGCCGCCATTGATTCGATCCTGGCTCAGACCGTCCAGGATATCGAGATCATTGTCGTGGTGAACGGTGGCGAGTCAGATCCCACCATTCCCGAGGTGCAAGCCTACCTACCGGGCGGTACCAAATACGAGGCTGCTAAACCTGAGGTGCGCCTGGTGGTCCTGGATATCAATAACATTGGACTGTGTCTCAATGTCGGTCTGAAACGAGCCAGGGGCAAATTTTATGTACAACTGGATTCTGATGATCAACTTACCCCGGATGCTGTTGAAAAAATTGCAGCCGTATATGATTCAGATGATACCATCGGTATGGTGATCGGATCCTATGAAGTTTGGGAAAAGGATGGAAAATCTGGTGAGATCCATCGTATGGACTCCATAGCCGTAGTGACCCATGATGAATGGACCGAAGCAAATGGTCGTAACAACCTATTACGGATTAATGGTGCCGGTGCACCCCGGTCCTTTTACATCGAGACGGCCCGGGATTTGGGTTATCTGGATATGAATACATCGGCGTTTGCCAGGAATTATGGCGAGGATTACGACTTTGTCTCTCGCATGAGTGAGCATCATCGTATCGGTCGGGTCTGGGATCCGATCTACAAGGTTATCCGCCACGGTGGAGGTACTGATCATAATATTAATAGAGCAACTGTAGACCGGAATAATAATGCCAAAGACGAAATGCGCCGGGAAGCGATCTACAGGCGCCAGATCATGAATGAGGTTAATTATGGATGAGATCATACTAATCGGGATCGATGGGGGCGCCTCCAAGGTTTTGGTCCATAAGGTCGATATTCTTATAAATCCCATGCGATTTGTAGCTCTAAAACCTTTTATTGAGGTTACCTACAACAGCTCGGCTGCCTACAGTACAAAATTTAAGCCTATCACACTTAACCGTCAGCTTAAAGAACAAAAAAAAGGGACTGTGGCCCAAACTAAAACTGAAGTAGCCCAGGAAATTGCCATTATCGAAAGTTTCTCAAAAGCAATTCGAACTCTTCTCGGTAACAATGTAACTCAGGATGTGGTGATCGGGATGGGGCTCCCCGGATTGAAAACAAAAAATGGTCGTGGAATTTCGGTTATGGCCAATGGGCCCAGAATGCCCAGATTCCTAAATAAACTTGAAAAATCTTTGAAAGCTGAAGGCTTTACCACCCTCTTTCCCGTTCACCGGATCGGTAGTGATGCGGATTACTGTGGTCTGGGTGAGCGATGGGGTGATGATGGCGGCATGCGGGACGTGAGTTCAGCGTATTATTTTGGTGTGGGAACTGGTATTGCTGACGCCATGTTATTGGACGGAGAGAATGTTCCCTTTGATGCCTGCAAACCCTGGATCGCCAAGACCTGGGAAATGATGGCCAATGAGGAGGAAAGTTACGAGAACCTGCTATCGGCCAGTGGAATTCAAAACCAATATGGCAAAATGATCGGCATGACCCAGGAAGCAATGGATAAAGCTGAAATCTATCTCTGGCAGATCTATGAGCGGGCAGTGGATGGTGAGGAAACTGCGCTTGAGATGACAGAAAATATTGCCCGATCGCTCTCAGAATTATTTTATCACCGCATTCGAACGCTGGCTGTCGGTGCTCCAGAAACCTGCTTATTAGAACCGAGTCGGACTCTGGAGGTGGAGCATGAACACTTGGGAAAGGTCTTCCAAAAGATCGTTGTGGGTCAACGACTGGGCGATATTTGGGAATTCAAGAAATTTGAGCCCCTGCTCCTGGATCGGGTTAACCAAAAATTAGGTCGGATGATCCATTCCTCAGATCTACCCGCTGAGGTAAAGGGTCTCTATCTCACCAAGACCAATCGGCTTCGAGATGACCTTATCGTTCATTCAGAACTTCGACATGCCCCGGCACTGGGAGCTGCTGTAGATGCCTATCTCGAGTGGATTGAACAATGATCACATCCGGGTAGGAATCGTCCTTCCTGAAGATCAGATCACAACACTATCTTTAGCCTGGGATTCAGAGCTTGATGTAAGCGGCTCAATCCCCGGTCTGGGAACCCTCCAAAAACTTGACCTGAGCCTGAAATCTGGTAAAATTCAGATCGTCGCTGCTTCCAATATTTTCAGTGTTGCTGAATTGACTCTGACGTGTAACGATGAGGTTGAAGCCTTAAAAACAAAGTCAGGTATCCATTTGGATCCGGTGATCGCTGGCCGAGGCTTCCATTGGCACAAGCAGATTGCTGTTGATCTGCCTGGTGAATTGAAGATCACAGTTGAAAATAAGGCTCTGAAGGTCATTAACACAGTGGCGGTGGAAGCTTATGTAGCCTGTGTGGCCACCTCTGAAATGGGGGCTGAAGCACCTGCCGATCTCCTGGCCGCCCAAACTATTGTTGCCCGCTGTTGGTCTTTGGCCCTGGCCGAGGCTAAACATTTAGCTGAAGGCTTTGATGTCTGTAATGATGATTGTTGCCAACGCTATCAGGGAACCAGTTTTCTCACCGATCATTCCCTGCAAGCAGCAATTGATACCAAGCATGAGGTTCTGATCTATAATGATCAGGTCATTGACGCCCGCTATTCTAAAAATTGTGGGGGTATGGTGGAAGCTTACGAAACGGTTTGGGAAGGTGGACCGGTACCCTACCTGATTCCACTCTGGGATGCACCAAATCAAAGACCAGGGCTGGCCGTAGACGATCCCGATGATTTGTGGAACTATCATGATGCTTATTGTTCATCAAAACGATTCGAATCTGTAAATCTAGCAGGCATGTTAGGTAAGGTGGATGTATCGGGCAGTTACTATCGCTGGGAACAGCTGTTGAGCAAAGCAGATCTCCTGCAAAATTTGAAAAAATATACCGGGCACATCTGGCAGAGTCTGGAGGGTATCCGCATTATGGAACGAGGTGCCAGCTCGCGCATTAAATTTTTGTTTTTAGAAGGAATTGATAAGGCTGGTCAACCAACTGAGCAGATCGTTAGATCCGAATATGGAATCCGCCAGATGTTCAGCGATTCCTTCCTGTACTCCTCAGCTTTTGTGATCAAGAATGCAGCCACACTTAAACAGGATGACCAGATTCTCCTCAGGGGCGTCGGTTGGGGACATGGGGTAGGGCTGTGTCAGATGGGGGCTCTCGGCATGGCATTAACCGGCATTGAGTATCAAGCAATTCTTAATCATTACTATCCGGGGACACAGCTGTCCAAAACGACTGATAATTTAGCTGAAATATAATAGAATGGCCCCACAGCTACCATCATTTCCCCTGCATCTGCTGAATTGAAAACTATATTAGCGAGCTATGAAAGTAAAAGGATATACGACTACATGAATCAAGATAAACTCAAATCTCTTTTACAGCAGGTTAAGTACCCGGGTTTCAGTAAAGATGTGGTTACTTTCGGTCTTATCCAGAATGTAAAAATTACTGATAATGGGGTTGAACTGGGCGTAAAATTCTCTACGGAGAAGGACAGCATGCGCCAGGAGATCCTCTCGAATATCGAACA
>JAJRSW010000032.1 GCA_024278595.1 Fidelibacterota bacterium
TGCCGTTAATATATCAAAACTAAAAGTGGTCGTGAAGTCCTGATCACTGGCACCCGCTATCCTTCAATGAGGCGGATAATAATGTTAACCTGAATAATTCATAGCCACTAAGTCACGCAGACACCAAGTTTAAAAAAATAGATGCTTATCAAAAATTATCACTCACAGATGCAAATAATTCTGTTTAAAATGACCTTGTTCATAACTTTAATAATCTTCGTGACTTAGCCCGCATATTTCATGAGGGCGTGCAATAGAGCTCATTCATATAATTCAGCTTACTCCTGTTGCAGAGCTTCCAAGCCCTGTGTAGCTTCTCGCAGGTAATCGAGGAGATATCGCCATGCGTTTACTTGTTTGGGAAGACCGTTTTAGTGTTGGTGTCCAGGAGTTTGATCAGCACCATAAGATCCTGTTTGAAATGATCAATACCCTGATCATTGCCAGAGATAATAACAGTGATCAGCTAGTGATCGAAAGCACTCTTGAACAGCTGATCCAATACACCATATTCCATTTCACGGCTGAAGAAGCCACCATGAAACACTTCGGTTTTGATGGTTTGGAAGAACATGAACAGGAACATGCCGAGCTATTGAAACAGGTTCAAGTTTACCAGGATAAGCTGGCACACAGTGAGGCTGTTTCTTTTGAAGAGTTATTAGACTTTTTGGCGAATTGGCTCCTTGATCACACTCTGGGTATGGATCAAAAATACAACCATTTCCTGAGTCACTATATCAATTGAATATTCGATCTGAACAGGATATAATAAGCTTTACTGCAGGAACTCCACTCCGGGAGTTTTAAACCATTGGATCCTAGGCTGGAAACCACACGGGGTGGCTGATAAGATTTATCCCGGGACTGATGAGATACTTTGATTGGACGGTTTTTGATATCTTTTATGCCGGATCGGTTCTATTTTCCCGTCTATGAAAATGCTCAAACGCCTCGGTCTGTTCATTCTGATCCTCTTTTGCTATCTCATCTTGAGAGAGATGCTTAATTTTTATGTTTTAGCCTATACTGCTAATCCATATCTTGGGTACACCGTTCTATTTATGCTTATGGTGGTTTTAAGCTATTTTGTGCTGATCCCGGTTTATAAGATCAGTCGGCTGAGTGGGGATCCGGGACCGGTTCGCAAGCGCAAAAAAGAGCTGGAACTGGTTGAAATGCGTCTCCAGCGCGCCTTGAAAAATCCCTATTTAAAAAAGATCAGTTTTAAACAGCCAAAATTTGGCTCGGCTCTGGAACGGTACGAGCAAACCACTGCTGAACTTGCCAAACGCACCGAAGAAATCCGCCGAAAATACATTGTCCACCTGTTTTATAGTTCAGCCGTTTCACAGTATGGGTTTATTGATGCTATTCTCATCTTTTCCGCCAACGTCAATCTGGTAAAAGAGATCTTCACCATCTATACCGGTCGGGCAAGCGGCCGAGACCTGTGGCAGATCATGAAGCAGATCTATTACTCCGTCGCTATTGGGGGCTCAGAGGGGATGGAATTTGCCGTGGAAGAGTTGATCTCAAAACTGGGCTCTGACACACTCAAAAGTATTCCCTTTTTCGACAAGGTCATGGCTTCCATCGCTGGTGGTTTCACCAATGCTGTCCTGCTTACCAGGATCTCCTACATCACCGAAAATTATTGCCGGATGACCTATATTGGATCTACCAAAGATCTTTCACCTGAACCCAAGTTGATCCTGGATGCCACCCGGGCTATTGTTGATGAGCCCATCCGCTACATCAAACGACAGCTCAATGATATCGCCAGGCAAAAAGCCCTGGATTTTTCAAAATATGCCATTAACCCGACCCGCACCGTCATTGAGAAAGCCATTGATAAATTCACGCCGCGGCAGGCTGATTCAGAACGGGAAAAGAAATCTGTTTTAAGAAGCATAGCTGTGGGTGTAAATCCACTGACCTATCTGACTCGCCACCGGAAGCGGAAAGGGAAATGAAAAATGTGGGGAAACAGGATGTCAGATACCATACAGATCAAGGGATATCTCGCTGTAAGGTGGCGATTGATGTTGCCTTATGTTGAATAAAGACTATTATGGTCACGTTAGTATGAGTTACTCCAAATTATTTCCCCAATTATCATCCCTGCAAAAGCATAAAAATTTATCGAGGTAAAGCGTGGCAAGTGTAAATACTCAGCATGATACTGACCCCCAGGAAACCAGCGAATGGCTGGATTCTCTGGCCGCTGTATTTGAAGAAGAAGGGGTTAATCGAGCCTACTTTTTAGTTAATGAATTGATTGATTACGCCCGTCGGCATGGTGTGCGATTACCTTATAGCCCCAATACATCCTATCTGAATACCATCCCCGTATCACAACAGCCCCAATTTCCGGGGGATCGGGAAATTGAACGACGGATAAAATCCATTATTCGTTGGAATGCCATGGCCATGGTGGTCCGCGCCAATAAGACCAGCGATGGTATCGGTGGACATATCTCTACCTATGCCTCTTCAGCAACCTTATTAGAAATTGGATTCAACCATTTTTTTCGATCGGCCACCCCTGAGTTTGGCGGCGATCTGGTCTATTTCCAGGGCCATGGATCTCCCGGTATATATGCCCGAGCTTTTCTTGAAGGTCGGCTGGATGAAGAGCACCTGGTCAATTTTAGACGGGAACTGGCTCCCACAGGTGGCTTGTCTTCCTATCCCCACCCCTGGCTCATGCCGGATTTCTGGCAATTCCCCACTGTCTCAATGGGCCTGGGACCCCTCCAGGCAATTTATCAGGCGCGCTTTATGCGCTATATGGAAAACCGTGAGCTGATCCCCAGGAGTGACCGAAAGGTCTGGGCTTTTCTAGGTGACGGCGAAATGGATGAACCAGAGTCTCTGGGTGCCATTACCCTGGCTTCCCGAGAAAAGTTGGATAACCTCATTTTTGTCATCAATTGTAATATGCAGCGTCTGGATGGACCTGTCCGGGGAAACGGTAAAATCGTCCAGGAGTTAGAAGGTGCCTTTCGCGGGGCTGGCTGGAATGTCATCAAAGTTATCTGGGGTTCTGAGTGGGATGCACTATTGGCCAAGGATAAGGAAGGTATATTAGCAAAACGCATGGCCGAGGTCGTAGATGGTGATATTCTCAAGTATATCGTTGAGGGTGGCGCCTATATCCGCAAGCATTTTTTTGGTAAATATCCGGAACTGCTGGAAATGGTCAATCATCTCAGTGATAAGGATCTGGAAAAGTTAAAACGAGGTGGTCATGATCCGGCCAAAGTTTACGCTGCCTACGCTGAAGCCCTGGCCCATGGTGGTCAACCTACGGTGATCCTCACCAGTACGGTCAAAGGCTATGGAATGGGTGAGGCTGGCGAGGGTAAAAACATTACCCATGGTCAGAAAAAACTCAACGATGAAGAATTAAAAGCCTTTCGCAGTCGTTTTGGAATCCCCATCTCTGACGAGGAAGTGGTCAAGACCCCTTTTTATCGACCGGATGAGGATTCGGAAGAGATTAAATATTTAAGAGCCCGGCGTGAAGCCCTGGGCGGCCGCTTCCCGGTTCGCAGGGAAAGGGCTGAGCCCATGGAAACCCCTGAGTTAAGTACCTTTTCAGCGGCCCTGAAAGGGACTGGAGACCGTGCTCAATCAACCACCATGGCCTTTGTTCGTATTCTATCCATGCTTACCAAGGACAAGACCATGGGTAAGCGGATCGTGCCCATCGTCCCGGATGAAGCGCGTACCTTTGGTATGGAAGCACTGTTCCGCAGTTTGGGGATCTATTCCAGCGTCGGTCAGTTGTATGATCCAGTGGATTCGGATCAATACCTGTATTATCGTGAGGATATCAAGGGTCAGATCCTGGAAGAAGGGATCACGGAGGCTGGATCTGCCAGTTCATGGGTCTCGGCAGCCACTTCATACAGTACTCATAACGTCAATATGATGCCCTTCTATATCTACTACTCCATGTTTGGTTTCCAACGTGTGGGTGACCTATTCTGGTTGGCTGGTGATATTCGTGCCAGGGGATTTTTATTAGGTGCCACGGCCGGTAGAACCACCCTGAACGGGGAAGGCCTGCAGCACCAGGATGGGCACAGTCTGTTAGCCGCAGCCACCATTCCCAATTGCCGGGCTTATGATCCGGCTTATGCCTATGAGATCGCAGTGATCATCCAACACGGTATGCGGCGTATGATGACCGAGCAGATCGATGAATTCTATTATCTCACCCTGGAGAATGAACCCTACAAGCATCCAGCCATGCCTGAGGGCGCTGAAGCAGGTATAATAAAGGGGCTGTATCAGCTGTCCACTACCGGAAAAGCCCAGCAAAAAATGCATGTTCAACTCCTGGGGTCCGGAGCTATTCTGGGTGAAGTATTGGTCGCAGCGGAGATTCTCAAAAAGGATTGGCAGGTCACAGCTGATATCTGGAGTGTGACGAGCTATTCTGAATTACGGCTGGAAGCTCAGGATGCCCAGCGCTGGAATCGGCTTCATCCTACTCAGTCCAGACGTCGGGCTTATGCCTGTGAGGTCATGCAGGATAAAGTTGGACCGGTGGTGGCTGCTTCAGACTATATCAAACTGGTAGCTGAGCAGATAGCTATTTTTATTGATAAACCATTTATTGCTCTGGGTACCGATGGCTTTGGTCGTAGTGAATCCCGGGAGAATCTGCGGGCCTTCTTTGAAGTAGATCGCTATTCTATTGTGATAGCCGCCCTATTCCAACTCCAGAGGCTGGGTGTTGTGAAAGCCGAACTGGTTGACAAGGCGATCAAGAGCTACAAGGTAGCCACCGAATCTGAAAATCCAGTTAAACGATGATCCTAGAATCCAATACAACCAGAACCATAATTGCGTTAACAGAAATAAGGAAATCCTGACAATGTCATTGCAAGTGGAACGCGGCAATCTCGGTTCACAATCGGGGGAGCTAGATCACTGCAGTGGTTTGACGCTTTCCAGGCTTAGTCTTGAAATCCGCCCGGCATGCAAGAAAATATTCTAGGCGACAATGCGCATAAGTATAAATAAATTAACCCAGCGGACTCTGAGAGATACAATTGTAAATATGGAAAGAACTTAAAGCATGTTAAAAGAAATCATCATACCAGACCTGGGGGAAGGCATTGATTCTGTCGAAGTCGGTGAGATCAGTGTCAAACCGGGTGATCATGTAGATGTAGGTGATATTTTAGTCGTCCTGGAGAGCGACAAGGCTTCCATGGAGATCGAAGCTGAAGACGCTGGTACGATCAAGGAGATCCGAATTGCGGCTGGATCGGAAGTTCGAACCCATACCGTCCTGGCCATGCTGGAGCTGGATCACGCTGAAGAGCCACAAACAGTGGAAGAAGCGAAAAGTGAAGAGGTCGTTGCCCCATCAAAGCCAAAACCGCCAGTTGAAGAAGAGCTTCCCAGCAAACCCATTGATGTGCCGGTGACAAAACGGAAGATCGTTGCCGCCAGCCCTTCGGTGCGGAGATTCGCCCGTGAATTGGGCTGTGATCTGAAGTTGGTCTCAGGGACAGGTCCCAAGGGACGGGTTCTGAAGGAAGATATCCAGAATTATGTAAAGACCCGGCTCTCGAATGCTCCGTCCGGTCCCCTTAAACGTAAAGTGCAACCAGAGATCGATTTTAGTCAATGGGGTGAGATCGAGACCGTTCGACTGAGTAAAATTCGGCGAGCCACGGCCCTAAATCTGCAAAATGCCTGGCGGACCATCCCCCATGTCACTCAGTATGATGAGACGGATATCACAGATTTGGAAGCCTTTCGTCAAGTTTACAAACATGCTGCAGCCAAAACAGGGGGCAAACTGTCAATTCTACCTTTTATCATGAAAGCGGTAGCCAATGGTCTGCGAGAATTCCCTGATTTTAATAGCTCTTTGGATGTTCGTGGTGAGAATCTGATCCACAAAAAATATATTCATCTGGGGCTTGCCGTTGATACGGATAATGGCTTGGTCGTCCCGGTTATTCGGGATGTCGACCAGAAAAGCCTCATCGAATTAGCTGTGGAACTGGTCGATGTGAGTATGCGTACCCGGGATCGCAAGATCAAACCAGCAGAGCTGGTGGGGGCGACCTTTACAATCTCCAGTCTGGGTGGTATCAGTGGCACAGGATTTTCACCCATTGTGAATCCTCCACAGGTTGCGATCATGGGTGTTTCCCGGTCTAAGCTTAAACCGGAATATGATGGAAAAGAGTTTGTGCCACGCCTGATGCTGCCCTTCTCGCTATCGTATGATCACCGGGTCATTGATGGAGCTGCTGCGGCTCGGTTTACTAAATTCATCGCTGAGGAACTAACAGCGATCAAAGAGTTGTTCTAGTTTTCGGAGATATTATGTCCAATTCAATTCATGCTGAAGTTGTTGTCCTGGGGGCTGGTCCCGGGGGCTATGCTGCTGCTTTCCTAGCTGCTGATCTTGGTAAAAAAGTTGTCCTCATTGACAAAGATACCTCTCTGGGTGGTGTTTGTCTAAATCGGGGGTGTATCCCATCCAAAGCTTTACTCCACTTGGCCCGGGTCAAATCAGAAAGTTCGGAGGTCCAAAGTTTCGGGCTCACATTTCAAGAACCGGAATGGGATCTGGAAGCAGTTAAGGAATGGAAGAACAAGCGGGTTGTTGGTCGCTTGACCAAGGGGATCGCCGCCCTGGCAAAGGCTCGTAAAGTTCAAGTTGTTACTGGATCCGGAGTTTTTTCCTCTACCACTAGCATTGACGTCGCCCAAGCTGATGGATCGACTCAAGTTACCTTTGAGCAGGCCATCATTGCTGTGGGTTCTCATCCCACAAAAATCCCCGGGTTTCCTGAAGACGCCCGGATCCTGGATTCCACAACTGCGCTGGATCTGGATGGGATTCCGGAAAAATTATTGATCATTGGGGGCGGCTATATCGGTTTGGAAATGGGTACCATCTACGCTGCCATGGGTTCTGAGATAACAGTGGTTGAATTTATGCCTAACCTGTTGCCAGGCGCTGATCCTGATGTGGTCAAGCCACTTGAACAGCGTTTGAAAAAAACTTTCAAGACAATTCTTACAGGTACCAGAGTGCTGGGTATTGACCCTCATGATGACCACCTGGCTGTTAATATTGAAGGCAGTCATGGTGGCGAGACCCTGAGAGTTGACAAGGTCCTGGTGGCTGTGGGTCGCAAACCCAACACCTATGGAAACGGATTTGAAACTATTGACCTGGATATCAATGAACGTGGATTTATTAAAGTGAATGATAAGCGTCAGACCAGCATTGCCAATATTTATGCAATTGGTGATATTACTGGTGATCCCATGTTGGCTCATAAGGCTACTTTTGAAGGTAAGGTCGCCGCTGAAGTAATCTGTGGTGAGCCAGCTGCTTTTGATGTCTCAGCCATTCCGGCAGTAATCTTTACTGATCCTGAGATCGCCTGGGCTGGTCTTACGGAAACTCAGGCGAAAGAACAGGGCATCGAATATGATAAGGGCGTTTTTCCCTGGTCTGCCAGTGGCAGAGCCCTGGCATTGGGTCGAACAGAGGGTTTTTCTAAAGCCCTCTTCGACAAAGAGAGCGGCAAGCTGATCGGGATGAGTATCGTGGGGACCAATGCTGGTGACCTGATTGCCGAAGCTGTATTGGCTATCGAAATGGGTGCTGACGCCGAGGATATTGCCTTGATTATTCACCCCCATCCCAGTCTTTCTGAATCGGTGGGGAATGCTGCTGAGATTGTTACCGGAAGTATTACGGACTTGTTTAGCCCGAAAAAATAGTTTATCAGGGGGCTGATGATTCAAACAAAAAAGATCGACATCGGAAATTGGGAGCGCCGAGAGCAGTACCAGTTTTTCCGTCATTATGATAATCCCTTCTTTGGCTTGACGGCTGACGTGGATGTCACTAATTTGTTGGCATACGTACAGAATAAAGGATTTTCATTCTTCGCAGCTTATCTATTCGCATCGCAAAAGCAGGTAAACAGCATTCCTGAGTTTCGGCAACGTATCATGGGGGATGAGGTCATTGAGTATCCTGAAGTGGTGGCCGGATCTACTGTATTGAAAGCGAATAAGCTATTCACTTTTTGCTATTTTGACCATTTCACTTCCTTTAAAGACTTCAACGCACATGTTTTAGAGCGGGTTGCCCTTTGTCAACAGCCCCAGACACAATTGATCGATCATGATGAAAACCTGGCGCAAATCCATTACTCGGTGATCCCCTGGGTGCATTTCAGTGGATTATCCCACCCGCGCAACTACGGCACGGATGATAGTATTCCCAAAATTGTATTTGGGAAATATGTCACTCAAGCTAAAAAAGTGTTAATGCCGCTTTCGGTAGAAGCTCATCACTCCTTGTTGGATGGGTTTCATTTGGGATTATATTTTGAAGGTTTCCAACAGAGCATCAATGATCCGAAAATACTTCTAGAGGGCTAAACATGCAGTATCGCCTCATCGATCACGGGACAAAAGCCTACCAGGAGTCCCTTGATCTCCGTCACAAAATCCTCCGAGTTCCCCTGGGTATGGATCTTTTCGATGGATCTCATGATGACTTATCTGAGGAATCCCGATACTATCATTTTGGGGCCTTTGATGATGATGGACAACTAGTAGCCAGTGTTTTAGGGATCCCGACCTCCATTCATGAAATTCGGATCAAACAAATGGTGGTTATCGAACAATTGCAGAACCAGGGGGTTGGGAGACGCTTGTTCATGGTGTTTGAAGCCTATCTGCTAAATATTGGTTTTCAATCCTTCATTCTGCACGCCCGCAGAGCTGCCCATGGATTTTACCTGAATCTGGGATATGAGATCATGGGACCTGAATTTGATGAGATCGGTATTCCCCACTACAAGATGAGTAAAACATTTATTCCCACCCTTGATTGACCTATCGGTTTCGGCAAATGGTATAAAAGTCGAATTGGCAGAGATGCTATGCTAGATTATTATTTAAGCCGAGAATATCTAAGCTTATATTAGGCTTTAGCTTTTGTTAATGTCTGATCAGGGGAGCAGCCAAATATGAGATATGAATATACTCAATCGCTTAGTCTGGATCATGAAGATCTGTCTAAGGTTGATCTGCATTCACTTTTAAATATCATGAATATTCTAATCAGCCTTTTTTATCAGGCAGGTAGGGCGATCGGAGATAGAGATCGACTCGAGCCTGCCATAGAGAAGGTCTATGTTATTGTAGAATTTATGCAGGACAGTTCGCGGATAAAAGGCTACCTGGAAAATTTCAAAGAATTCAAGACCATAACTTTGGACACGCTCAAGCGAGTTGAAGAGGATTTCCCAGATCGTTACAATGCCCGAGTCGCCGAAGAGGTTGAAAGTGTGATCAATATCCTTGAAATTCGGAGCATCGAGTGGCTCAAACGGGTTGAACACCCACAACAGTGGGATGTGTTGGAAGTGAGGCGCTTGAAGCAGAACTTTCTTGATGTTTTTAAGGCTGTTGAAAAATATAGTCAAGGTCGTTATCGTATTGTTGAGCGCCCCGAAGAACATGGAAGTGATGATTATCTCATCGAATTAGCCTTCCGATCTAAGCAGAAGAATGTTGTTTATATCCCCTCCGTATTTCAGGATGTTATGCGTGATACACTACTTAATGCTCGGAAATATACGCCTCTGGGGGGACATATCAGTGGTGTGCTTTCTACTAACAGGGATTCAATTCTCTGGGAAGTAAAGGATGATGGGATCGGTATTCCCGAAGTTGACTTGCCCCGAATTATAGAATTGGGGTTCAGAGCTGGAAATGTCACTGACCGACGTACCATGGGAGCTGGATTTGGGCTAACTAAGGCCTACCTGGTGGCCAAACAATTCTCAGGACGTATGTGGATCGATTCAGAAGTCGGTAAAGGTACTTTGCTCACAATCGAGATTCCATTTCCCGATGTGAAAATGTGATTTCGAACGGTAGTTATATCAATTGGACCTCAAAATTGCGTTATAAGTTCAAAATATTACCTCGTTCCCAAGCTTGGTGGTCTCGCAAAAACACCCTCTCGTAGAGATCGCAGAGCCACAAAACGTTGTTATTTGGTGGGTTAGGTGTACATGCCGCAAGTGGCTGTTTTTGTGTTTTTCAAATACTTTTTGCTGCTGACGGTTCCAGGATAGGCTTTAGAGGTATTGATCGGGATATTACCCAACAGGTCGAAGCTGAAGAACAATTACAGGCATCTGAAGAGAAGTATAAACTGATCTCAGAACAACTCACCCATTCCAACAATCTAAAAGCACTGTTGCTGGATGTGATAACTCATGATCTGAAGAATCCCGCCGGGGTAATAAAGTCCTGTGCGGCGTTACATGACAATGAGTTCGAGGATAATGAATATTTGCAGTTGATCAAATCATCTTCCGAAAAATTATTTTCGGTCATTGATAATGCCGTCACCTTGTCACAGTTGAGCCTGGGCGAAAGTATCGAACTAAGTCCCATGGATCTGGTGCCCCTGGTAAATGATGTGACCCAACTCGATCAAGCCCTGGCACGCGAAAAAGGATTAGAGCTAATCCTTGATCTACCCGAATCGCTACAGGTAAATACTAATCCTATTATTAGGGAAGTATTCGAAAATTATTTGAGTAACGCCTGCAAATATGCCCAGGCTGGGAAACGGATCCTGGTCCGTATCAAGCAGTTTGAAACGGAGGTGGTCTGCGAAGTTTTGGACTGGGGGACAGCTATTCCAAGCGAAGAACAGGAATCGATATTTGACCGGAAAACTCAGTTGGATCCCACAACTGCCAGAAGGCCTCCAGACTTTTAAGCCTGCCAAGCTAACCTTTCAGGCGTTAGGAAGGTTTTCTGAGATATCCACCTTTGTTAAGTAGCCCGCTAACAGTTCCCTGATCAAAGCCGACCAATGGGAGCTGATCACCTCTGCCGGAGCTTGAGATCGATCACTATTTTAATAACAGACATTTTCCAGAGATCGTGTGCCGGCCCAGGGCCGCCTGGTTTATCTGTATCAGCACTGAACAGACCAGTCTCAGAGATCGCACCGCTGAGTGGGTCACAGGACCATAGCAGATCACCACCTTAAGGGCTGCTGACAATGGCACCCCGCACGACCATGGTCGTTGATCCGCCTCCATCCAGATTAATGCCCTGGTAGATGCCCCCTTCCGGGACCTGCGGGAGTGCTGGTCAAGTAATCCGCAACATCAGCGTAGTGGGGCGTAGCCCCTAAGTCGAGGGATATCTATCTTTCGCAACGGTAACAGAAAGTAAGATATTACGAATAACATGAGCCGGTTTAATAGTGGCTGATTAGGGGGTGAAAACTATGCCCGAAAAATCGAATAATTATTGCACATGGATGCTAATTATTAAAACGCCCTGCATGGTAATTAATGCTGTTGATTGATTCCAGTAGATATCCAGGACTGAAGGATTTGGTCAGTTTCTGCTAATGCTTTTGGGATCAAAGCCCTAACTTTAGGACTCAAACCCATGCCCATATCAAGATTGTCTGGAGGAATACCGATTAAGGCAATTTTCCGGGGCATTTTTTCATGTAATTTAGCCAGTGATAACAATTCACTTAATCCGATCTGGTGTGAAGACAATTTTCTGTGAATAAAGGATGGAAGATCAGACCCCTGGTAGCTATACACTTCAGCGTCATATTCCACTGGTATAATGGCATCCAGGATCAATAAACATTCTGGAGATTCAAAATAATCCAGCAAATAAATTCCCTGAGTTCCACCATCAATAAAATTGACATAATCCGGATAGGAATTATACTCAGGTAATTGTCTAACCATCTCAACTCCGAAGCCTTCATCCCCGAAGATGATATTTCCTAAGCCCAAAACATTGATCACCATTGCCTGTTTTCCCTATTGGTTGTGGTGTGGATAGATGATTAAGTTGTAATGAAGAGTCTGGGCAATCTTAAGTCAAAGATCGCCCAGACCTGTGAAATGATAGACGGATTTACTCTTCTAATTCTACCTTATATCCGGTTATCATCGAAGATGTAACACTGGTTCGATCAACTATATCGTGCCTGACCACAGCATAGATATGAGTAATAAAAAACACTGGGAACAGCCAGGCGGTTAAATGATGGATACTGTGCAGATTGTAACTGCTACCGACCAATGGGATCACCCAGCCGAATAGGACTGCAAGAAATCCTCCGGGATTATTTTCACTATACAAGGCAAATCCGGTTATAATCATGATGATCGATCCGCAAAGTACGAAAATAAAATACATGATCGCAGCCACCGGGTTATGTCCCATATAATGGGGTTCCTTACTGGTCAGGAACAGGTAACTGGCCATTTGCTCTTTAAAAGGTTTACCCCACCATTTAAATTTCCAGGGTTTAAACCCTCCGAATCGAGCGTATTTATCTCCACCAAACAATGCCCAGTACATTCGGAAGATGAAGTTAGCGAAGAACAGATAGGCACTGCTAAGATGAATATAGCGCAGCCAGGCCATACCATGATACCAGGTAGCCTCTCCTCCTTGAGGGGCACTAAATAATGGTGAGGCAAAATACAATCCGGTCAAGAACAAAATTGATACGAGAATTGCATTTATCCAATGATATATTCTGACGGGCAAGCGCCAGATATACCGTTCTTTAACAAGGTTCACGTTTGCCATCATATCCTCCCATCAGACAATTTTTACAGTTGTTATTTCATTTCCGTTCATGTCCATGATGTGGGATGCACAGGCTAAACAGGGATCAAAGGAATGAATTGTCCTGAGTACCTCCAGGGGTTGTTCAGGATCCTCCATGGGAGTATTTGCCAGGGCCGCTTCGTATGCTCCAGGTTGGCCTTTACCATCTCTGGGAGATGCGTTCCATGTTGAAGGAACAACGATCTGATAATCAAGAATTTTTTTATCTTTGATATGAATCCAATGAGCCAGGGCCCCTCTGGGTGCCTCAGTGTATCCAAAACCCTTACATTCCTTGGGCCAGCGTTCCGGATCCCATAGATCATTGTTGAAAACCTGGTAATCACCGGCCTTTATATTGTCAATCAGCTGATTATAGAATTTTGACATAAAACCCGCCGTCTGCTTACATTCGATTCCCCGAGCAGCCGTACGTCCCAGAGTGGAAAACAAAGCTTCGGGACCCACATCCAAGGCTCCTAAAACTCCATTCACCGTATCCACTATCATGGGCTCCTGTTTGGCGTATTGAAGCAGAACACGCGCCAAGGGTCCCACTTCCATGGGATTACCTTTCCAGCGAGGAGCCTTTAGCCAGCTATATTTATGATCAGTATCCAGATACTCATAGGGGAGATCAGGCCCTACATATTTGGGATTAGTTTCACCTTCCCAGGGATGTAGGGCGGCTTGATCACCTTTTGAATAGGTGTACCAGCTACGGGCGATTTCCTCTTGTACCTGTCCCATGTCAGCCAGGTCAATTTCGTGAATGGTAGCTAGATCCTTACCCAGAATAGCCCCCGAGGGCCATAAGCCGCTGGCAGGATCTGCGGTTTGTGGAAAATTGCCATATGACAGATAGTTTCCTAATCCTTCGCCGTGCAGCCACCCCTTATAATAACCGGCAATGGCGATCAAATCAGGTATGTAAACCTGGTCAATAAAGGTGGCTGTGTCATCAATTATCTTTTTAACCATATTCAGTTGCTGGATATTGATGGCATTATCGCTGTTGGGATCAATTGCGCAGGTCATGCCACCAATTGTATAATTGGGGTGAGGATTTTTACCTCCAAAAACAGCATGTATTTTTACTATTTCCTTCTGAAAATCAAGTGCTTCCAGATAGTGTGCCACAGCAATCAGGTTAACCTCTGCAGGCAATTTGTAGGCTTTGTGTCCCCAATAGGCATTTGAGAATATGCCGAGTTGTCCACTTTCGACAAACTTGGTTAGGCGGGTCTGTAACTCCTTGAAGTAGCCTGGTGAGGACTTTGGCCAGGCAGATAGACTTTGGGCAATTCTAGAAGTTTCCTTTGGATCTGCACTTAGGGCACTGACCACGTCCACCCAGTCCAGGGCATGCAGATGGTAGAAATGAACCAGGTGATCCTGGGTATGCTGGGTTACATCAATCAGGTTACGAATTATACGTGCATTGGGTGGTATTTGAGCTCCGATTGCATCTTCCACACATCTTACTGACGTCAGGGCATGTACCGTAGTGCAAACGCCGCAAATTCTTTGGGTAAAAGCCCAGGCATCTCTGGGATCACGCCCCTTCAATATCAATTCCAGACCACGCCACATTGTGCCACTGCTATAAGCATCCTTGATTACGTTATTCTCATCAAGAACAGCCTCAATTCTTAAGTGACCCTCTATGCGGGTGATTGGGTCGACAACAATTCTCTTACTCATATCTTAACCCTCCTGTGTAGGATTTGAATCAGAATCATTTTTAGCTTTTTTGATTGCAGTACCAACAGCATGAACTGCCATACCAGCAGCAGCAGCGCCCACTGCATACATCCCGACCTTGTCAGCACCAGAATCGGAAGCTACAAATGGAACTTCAGCCAGACGCGTGTAAAAGGGTCCGTTATCCCAGAAACCAGGTTCGGAACATCCAATACAAGGATGTCCGGATTTGATTGGGAAACTCGTTCCCTCATTCCACATTATGGTCGAACAGGAATTATATGTTGTTGGCCCCTTGCACCCCATCTTATACAGGCACCAGCCTTTTCGAGTCCCTTCATCATCGAAATTTTCTACAAACATACCTGCGTCAAAGAATGGTCGCCGATAACATTTGTCATGTATTCTGGTACCATAAAATGCTTTAGGCCGATTTAATCTGTCCAGCTCAGGCAATTTCCCGAAAGTTAATAAATGAGTGATAACGCCGGTCATAACTTCAGCAATCGGTGGACAACCCGGTACGTTGACGATCGGTTTGTTCTTGATAATTTTATGGATTGGTACTGCGCCAGTGGGGTTTGGTTTGGCATTCTGAACGCAACCAAAGGATGCGCAGGAGCCCCATGAAATGACAGCCATGGCATTCTCGGCAGTTTCCTTTAGCATACTGGTAAAAGATTGACCGCCTACCATACAATAAACACCATTGTCCTTTAATGGTGCATTGCCTTCCACAGCTAAGATATACTTCCCCTTATATTCCTCCATAATCTGTTTTCGAATCTCCTCAAACTGATGACCAGCAGCAGCATTAAGAGTATCATCGTAATCCAGAGATATCATATTCAGGATCATATCCGCAGCGATAGGGTGAGAGGATCTAATAAACGATTCAGTACAACAGGTGCATTCAAGTCCATGCAGCCAAAGCACCGGAATTCTTGGTTTGTGCTCCATGGCGTGAACGATTCTGGGTACTAATGCCGGTGCCAGTCCCAGAGAAACCGATATCAGACTGCAAAACTTTAAAAAGTCACGTCGCTCCACTCCCCGTGCCTTAAATACACCAGCAAAAGTCTCTATTTTCTTCACAACAGCCTCCTCTATTAATTATGAAAATCTCTAACCCTCAAGCTCAGGTACGCTATGTATACAATGCCCCTGAATTCTTTTAACAATACAATCATACTCCAATGATTCATGGCAACCCAGGCAGATAATATCCAGGTTCTGTTCTTCTTCGATCATTACAGTAATATATTTTTCCAATAATAGATTGAATTGAGTTTGCTCGTCCAGGGTTAAATTGAGTATGGCAGACAATTGCCTGCCACGAATAAGGTCATCATACTGCATTAGAAATGAGGTTCCGGCTTTGCGGATCGAGATTGAAACTGCTCTTCGGTCTTGGCGGGATTGTTTGCGGGATACAAATTTGATTTTAACCAAAATATCAATACTCTGGCTGACCGCAGCCCTTGATACTCCTAGCTTCTGGGCA
The DNA here is from genome assembly GCA_024278595.1 of Fidelibacterota bacterium. GTDB lineage: Bacteria > Fidelibacterota > UBA8477 > UBA8477 > JABMPR01 > JABMPR01. The sequence continues at coordinate 15,902 of JAJRSW010000032.1, forward strand.
ATTTTATGTGCAGGTTGGGGACCGAGTAAATAGAGTATTTTCAAGATGCTTAGCTGATTTCGCGAGATATTTATAGACTCAAATTCCTTGATCATCTTTGGTCGCGCCAATTCATTGATCATCCGCGATAAAAACAAAATATTTTCGGCAATTTGAGTGGTAACCGGCTTAATAGTTAAGCTCCATAATAATTAATATACTTAATTATATTCACTGACAGATACAAATGCAAGTTAATTAATGATATTATCACTCCCAAATTCAGCTTCTGAAAGAACTGGAAAGCTATTAATCTGACCCATGTTATAAATTACGAAAGCCTTCGTAAGACTCTTGTCCTACATTAGATTCATGCCATAATTATTAGGAGACTTCACCTTGCGCCATATTATCATGCTACTCCTCTCTGCAAGCCTGTTACTTGGTTGGGGGAAAACCGGTCACCGGGTTATTGGAAAAATTGCTGAAGAAAATTTAAGCCCAGAAGCTAATGAAGCAATCACTCAGCTTTTGGGTCACACCGACCTGGGCCGCATCGGGAACTGGGCTGATGAGGTAAAATCAGACCCCCAATGGGACCATTCCCATGACTGGCACTACTGTACTGTTCTTGAAGGCCATGACTATGAGGGTCCGGAAGCCGGCGGGCGAGCCGTTCAAAAAGTGATTGAGTTTACGAAATTGTTGAAGAAAGGGACCCTGGGCAAACAGGACCAACTGGATGTTTTTCGCTTTATTGTTCATATCGTCGGCGATCTGCATCAACCTTTGCACGTCGGCAATGGAACTGATCGAGGCGGCAATGATGTCAAGGTAACCTGGTTTCGTGACCAGACCAACCTCCATCGGGTCTGGGATTCTCAGATGATCGATCACATGCAATACAGTTACACAGAATACGCACAACAGATTCAGCTAGGACTAGGTGAGGTGGAGAAAACGGTCATGCTGAATGCTGACATTATGCAGTTTGTCAATACATCACGATCGATTCATCCACAGGTCTATGAGATCGGGGATGGCAAACTTTCCTGGAAATATATCTACAAAAACCGGGAGTTGATGGAAGATCGCTTGCTGAAAGGGGGCTTTCACCTGGCAGCGATCCTGAATGATATTTATCAATAGAATAGTTGCTTTACTGCTAAATGACCCGGTAGGAAAGGCTCCCAATATTTCGTTAGATCAAACGATGATAACCAAACCGCTCAGATCCGTGTTAAAGGTTCCGGTTGTAATAATCTTTGTCTGCCTAAGTTTCTTACCCGAGGTCCTTTACGCTGCACCGCTTAACGAACCTGACCTGGAAAAACAATTCAGTCTGGTACTACAGGAAAAAGCAGAACAGAATTTTACGCTTGGCCTGGCACTGGGAGCTGGCGCTGCCAAAGGCTTTGCTCATATTGGTGTTTTAAAGGCTTTGGAAGAAGCCGGCGTTCGCATAGATATGATCGCAGGGAGTAGTATGGGAGCTATTATAGGTGGAGGGTACGCGGCCGGGTTATCCGTAACAGAACTATCCGATGTGGCCTTGAATTCTGATTGGCTCGATGTTTTGCAGCTATTGGATCCGGTTTTCCCCACCCGTGGCTTTATTGATGGTCAGAAGATCAAATTATTTTTAGATGACCTCTATGGTGGCAGGAATATTGAAGATCTGTCAATTCCCTTCGCTGCTACAACAGTGGACATCCTCAAGGGTGATCTTTACGTGATCAATGAGGGTAATCTGGCCAATGCAGCTCGGGCCAGTTCCTCCATCCCTATTTTATTTAATCCGCTAGCCAGTGGGGATCGTGTTCTGGTGGATGGGGGGATGATCGATCCGGTACCCATCGATGTGGTCCGTTCCATGGGAGCTGATTATATCATTGCGGTCAATGTATTGGCTTTCCCTGACGGCAAAGATGATATACTGGATTTTGCCTACTTGAGTGGTGATGATCTGGAGAACAGCAAATCCCGCTGGCGGATCCCTAAAGCCAATGAGCCCTGGTACACTGCCGGCCAGCCCAACTTGGCCGAAATTGCTCACGAAACAGTGATCCTGTCCATGGCGCTGATTGCCGCCAATCAGGTAGAATTAGCCAATCCGGATGTATTGATCAATGTGAGTACTGGTTTAGCAGCCTGGAATTTCCTGGAAGCTGAGATCGCCATCAAAAAAGGCTATGACGAGACTATCAAAGCGCTGGAACGTATCAGGAACCCGGATTAACCGGTATTTAACCTGGATTATTTTGGGGCTTTATTTGGTGAGATGACAATCCACTCCATTCACGCATTGGACTTGTGGAAGTATGCTATTAATCCGGCGGATAATAAGTGTGTCTCCCTGAGCTCGTCGAAGGGTCTACCCAGGCGGTTTAAATGAAATCCAGCTTTAACATTAATGTCCGCCAGTTTAATATCGGTGAGATACTATATGTTTCGCGCTTTACAGGAGCTGGATAGGCAGCTTTTTTAACAAATGTTTTGGTTGATTCCTACCCAGCCAGGTTGAAATTAAATCCATGGGAAAACCTCAATTTTCAAAGATACTGAGAGGATCAACAGGTCTGTTGCTGCTCCTCAGCCTGATGTGGTCCTGTAGCTTTATGGGGGACCGCAAAAAAAAACAGTATAGCCCCATTGAATTTGATCTCAGCCGGGATACTGGTCCGTTTGGCGGTCTGGGTGCCAACGTACCGATTAGTTTTTACAGCCGGCGGATGAAACCGCTTCAAACTTTAAATGACCTGGGTATAAAGGTGATCCGAGTTAAACGTGAGGACGATAACTGGGACAATATTCTAGCTCTGCGAAGGGCGACACAGCGGCTGGGAATTAAGTGGATCTACAGTCTTGATGACATACCCATGAGCTTTGTAAATCAGCAGGGAAAATTGATCGATGTAGCTGGTTTTGCTCAATGGTGGGCTGAAGAGGTCGATGAATTGTCTTATCAGGAAGTACCTGCAGATTATATCGAATTACTGGACGCTCCCGATCTGTCCTCAAGTGATTCACTCCCCCTGTCCCCAGATTCATATAATGCCTTGATCCATGCCACCCGGAAAGAGCTGGATCTGCGTGGATTTCAACAGGTGGGGATCGTTGGTCCTGGTCTATCTCGTCCTGATCTACCTGGAGATTTGGAAAGATGGTATATGGACCTGGACCAGGAAGCCTTTGAAAGTCTTGATCGTTGGACTGTCCAGATCTGGGACGATAGTACTGAAGGGGGTCGCCATGGCAATGCCCTGGAGGGTCTGGTAAATTACCTGGCTGAGATCGAATCGCTGAAGCCGATTATTGTGAGTGCCTACGCCACGACTCAAACGACTTTTGATCAGCAGGAGTATCCTGACCCCGCTCAGTATGACCTGCTGGGAAATCTGAACACATTTGAAACTTATTATTACAGTGCCAGCTTTAGTATGCCCTACGCGCTCAGGGTATATTCAAACACCCTGAAATTGCTTGAACCAGGTGGTATAACCCCCCTTGTTTATCAGATCTATGATGCACCCGCCGATGTTAAATTCAAAAAACGTTCCTGGGGTCTGCTGGATCTGAATGGTGTGGCCAAACCAGTGTTTACCATGCTTACCAATCTGATAAAACGGATCCCTGATAATGCGGTCATTGTTCCACCAGTTGAAAAACCTCAACCAAACCTGACCAGCCTGACCTTCAAAACTCAGAAACGGGTCGTGCTGACGATCTGCAATGAGGCTAGCCAGACCAAAGCCATTCAGGTTCATCTGTACGGTCTTACCCGGACCCTGGAGCTTGCCCAGACTGTTAGCCTGATCACACCAGAAATAAATCCAGTCGAACGGGGCAAACGGGATGTCGTTGAGACCCTGGAAGCTGAACCAAAGATACGTTATGATGGAGAAAATCAGAGCTACCTGTTTACTGTAACTATGGCACCACAGTCGATCCTGATCGCTGAGTTTAGAGTTAAATAGAACCAGCACCCTCAAAACAAAGCTGAACATTTTCACCCTTATCTTATAGATTGACCGATGTGAATACCAAACTTACCAACAGACATATCTTGAAGTTCTGGCTTCCCCTGGCCGGCACCTGGTTGATGATGTCCCTGGAGGGTCCTTTCATCGCTGCCATTATTGCTCGATTGGTGGACCCAAAATTTAATCTGGCAGCCTATGGGGTCGCCTTTTCTTTTGCCCTTATTATCGAGGCGCCGGTGATCATGATGATGACCGCCTCAACCAAACTGGTCCATGACTATCAAACATTAAGTAAGCTCCGTCAGTTCACCTGGATATTGAACGCGGTGATCACCGGGATCATGTTGATCCTGCTAATTCCGGATGTTTTCTTTTATATTACGATGGATCTCATCGGCTTACCTGAGAACGTGGCTCATTTAACTCATATCGCAACGATCATAATGATCCCCTGGCCGGGAGCAATTGGCTACCGACGGTTCTACCAGGGAGTTCTCATTCGAAATCAGGCCACCCGACTGGTTGCTCTGGGAACCGTGATACGTTTGATCGCCATGTCCTCGACTGCCCTGGGATTGTTCTTCTTTACAACTTTACCCGGCGTCTATATTGGTATGGCAGCCCTCTCTGTCGGGGTCTCACTGGAAGCTCTAAGCACCCGGGTCATGGTGCAGCCAATTCTTAAGCGATTAAGAGCTTCACAGGTGTCCAGGGAGCCTGAAGAGTTACTCAATTTCAGGGTGATCAGCAAATTTTACTACCCCCTGGCCCTCACTTCCATGTTGACCCTGGGTGTCCATCCCTTTATCACATTTTTTATTGGAAAAAGTATGCTGGCACTTGAATCCTTGGCGGTGTTGCCCGTGGTCAGTTCATTTGTGTTTATTTTCAGGGGGGTGGGGCTTTCATTTCAGGAAGCAGCCATCACTTTATGGGGGGAGAGTCATGAAAATAATCGGGTGGTTACCCGCTTTGCCACTGCTCTGGGATCTAGCCTGGCGCTGGCATTGATCTTTACTGCATTTACACCTCTCTCCAGGATCTGGTTTTCTAACATCAGCGGCTTGACAAATGAATTGACAACCCTGGCTCTGACGCCCCTCATGATAATGGGTGTGTTTCCCGCCTCCACTGTTCTGATCTCATTTCAGCGGGCGAAATTGGTCAAAGCTGGTCACACCAGCCCCATCACCATCGCCACGGTAATCGAAGTTACCGGTATCATCGTGATCCTCTATTTTGCCATCATTCAACTGTCGGCTATCGGGGTAACCGCTGCTGCTGCCGCTTTCGTATCAGGACGGCTGGCCGCTAATGTTTATCTCTATTTTCAGACTCGAAAATTGTAGCTCGGAATGGACCAGAAGTTCTAGAAATTGTTATTTTCTTGCTTTTTAAGGTCTTGATACCTATGCCGGTCACATCTATTTTTTAGCACGACGAACAACTAGCTCGGGGTATCCTGAAAAAGGACAGGAAAGATTAAGATGAGATCACAATCAGATGCATTAGTCGTATTGATAATATTCAGTATAAGCATTCTTTTCGTCAATTGTAGTGGAACTGATCCTTTGTCGGTCAAGGATGGTGTAGTGGATCTGCGTAACTATGATTTTGAACAACATATTAACCTTGATGGTGAATGGCGTTTTGTTTGGAATGGGGATCTTCCGAAAGAAACTTCACAGGCTGGAAATTATACAAACATTGGAGTTCCAGATGCCTGGAATGGTTATGAATACGCCGGAGTGGAGCTTTCCGGGAAAGGGTCGGGTTCCTATTCTTTGACTATACTGCTGCCTGAACGAGCTGCCAAATACGCACTTGAGTTTCCCACGGTAGGCACGGCTTATAACCTTTTTATAAATGACCAATTGGTGGGCGGAATAGGAATATACTCCACTGACATGACCCTGGCCAGCCCCAGCTATGAACCCCGTGTATTTGATCTCGGCCAGCAGGCAAAGCAGATAAATCTGAGAATTGATGTTTCCAACTATCACCACCGTTTAGGTGGTCTTTGGGAGTCGATCACATTTGGAAAAGTGGCGAAGATTCAAGCGCATCGGGAAAATCGAGTGGCCCGTGAACTCTTTATGTTCGGTGCTATTATTGTAATGGGGATCTATCATCTTGGGATCTATTCCTTGCGAACCAGGGGACATGCAGCTTTGTTCTTTGGACTTTTCTGTTTGATAGTTGGAATGAGGACACTGACTACGGGGGAGGTCTTTCTGCATCAATTATGGCCATCCCTGCCCTGGCAGATCCTGGTCAAGATCGAATATCTCAGTTTTTATTCTGGAATCGCAATTTTCATTCTCTTCATTCGGGTTCAATTTCCAGACGAGATTGGAAAACGGGCAACTCAGATCATTGCTGGAATAGCCGGCCTATTTGTCCTGCTGGTCCTTTTTACAAAGGTCATCGTATTCTCCACATCTCTGGTCTATTTCCAGCCATTTAGCCTGCTTGCCATCGGTTATGTGATCTATGGGCTAACCCTGGCATTTCTGCGAGGAGAAGAAGGCTCAGGTCTGGTGCTGTTGGGCTTTATGGCGATTGTGGTCACTTTTCTTAATGATATCCTTTATGTGAACAATTTCATTCAGACCGGGCATCTGATATCCTTCGGTCTACTCATATTTATTTTATCCCAGGCATTTTTGATCTCCATCCGTTTCACAAAAGCTTATGCTACCATTGACACACAACGTATCAAACTGGAGCAGACGAATAACGCCTTCCACTCGGAGATAGAGATCCGGAAAGCAGCCGAGCAGGAGGTTCTCCAGCATAAGGATCATTTAGAAGATCTGGTCAAGGATCGTACGGAAGAGTTACAGGTTGCTAATGAAAGGCTTAAGGAATTGTCACGCGTGGATGGTCTTACCGGTATTGCAAATCGTCGCCGGATGGATGAGGAATTGGATCGCGAGTGGAAACGGATGTTACGTGAAAAACGACCTCTAAGTGTCATCCTCTCTGATATAGACCATTTCAAACTGTATAATGATACCTACGGCCATCAACAGGGTGATGGCTGCCTGATTCAGGTTGCCAATGCCATCAAAGATTCAGTGAATCGCCCAGGTGACCTGACCGCCCGCTATGGGGGAGAGGAATTCTGCATCGTGTTACCTGAAACGGGGATTGAAGGGGCCAGTCGGATCGCAGAGCGGGTCAGACAAAACGTCCGCAACCTGAATCTGGAGCATAAATCATCCAAGATGGCTTCAGTCGTTACCTTGAGTCTGGGTGTGGCAACCCTGATCCCCACTAGCGACAGCAACCCCACCATTCTTCTGAAAGCGGCTGATCGAGCACTTTATCAGGCCAAGGGTAATGGCCGTGATCGCGTAGAGCGGAATTTGGACGAATAGTTTGACCCTCATCCCGGAGTGAAAATCCAAAGATATCCACGGGTCATGTTTTCAGATTTTTTTGGATGATCTCTAAAAGCTGTGATCGAAAAATGGGTTTGGTGATAAAATCATTGCAGCCTGCGTCCATACATTTTTCCCGGTCAGATACAAAGGCGTGAGCCGTTAGAGCGATCACCGGAAGTTCACTGAATCGATCATCTTCTCGCACCCATTTAACTAATGCCAATCCATCTTCTCCCCCCACCAGCGAGAGATCGGTCACCACCAGATCAAGGGGAGTAGTGTCTAGAATATTCCGCCCCTCCTCAACTGTGGTGGCAAAATGGACCTCATAATCATTTTTGAGGAATAACCCGAAAAGTCGTTGAGCATTCTCATCATCTTCTACGATCAGGACGGTTTTTCGGTTCTCTTCAGCTACCTTAGAAGTTTTTACCGGCAATATCTCTTCAGTGGCAGGTCGCTCAAGTTCCATTACCCCCTTCTCAGAGGGCGTGGATGAATCTCCACCTGCCTGCACGGGGAATCGAATAAAAAAGGAAGAACCCTGCCCCTTTTTACTTTCAACTTCGATCCTCAGATCATGTAACTCGAAATTCTTTTTGGCAATCGTCAGACCAAGTCCCAAACCCTGATAGTCTTTGGTATAGCCCATGCTCTCCTGGCTGAAACTTTCAAAGATACTTTTGATTGCATCTTCAGCGATACCAATACCAGTATCGCGTATCTCCAATAAATATTCGCTGGTTTTTTCGGTGGTGAGAAACAGATCGACTTGTCCTTCGTCGGTGTAATTGATGGCATTGTCCACGAGATTGGCAATTGCTCCCACCAGCAGATTTTTATCACCTAGGATCCAACATGGTTCCGGCGGTTCATGATACATGAATTTGATCTGTTTTGTTTGAGCGGCGACCTTTTGGTCAGTGTAGATGTCATTAACGATCTTGGTCAGGTCAATGGAAACGGCTTCAAAACTGGTAGCTCCAGCTTCTATCTCACTCAGATCAATAATAGAGTGAACGGTTCTGGTCAAACGATCGCTATTGCGACGGATCACATCAAAATATTCCATATCCTGATCTGAGAGTTTCCCCTTGATACGATTGAAAATCAGATCGATATAGCCAATGATAGAAGTAAGGGGGGTTCGAATCTCGTGGGACATATTGGCCAGGAAGAAACCTTTGACCTCTTCAGATCGCTCAGCCTGCTCCGCGACCTTTTGGAGCTCCTCCTCGGCCATCTTCCGGTCACTGATATCCCGAGCCGTAGCCAACAGCACCTCTTTGCCGAAATAATGAACTTTATTGACTTGAACTTCTTTTGGAAATGATTGTCCGTTTTTTCGCTTGCCCCAGAATTCAAATCTTTGGGGTTTACCGGCAAAGGCCTTTCTCATGGCGGACCGGATCTCATTCAGGTCGTTGTATCCTTCAGCAGAGAGATCAGCAGGTGTTTTTCCAATGAAAAACTCACGTTTATATCCATACATCTGCTCCGCACCACGATTTACATCAATGAATTTGCCAAGGGGGTCCAGGATATAGATGGCATCGCTGGTTGAATTAAAAATATCCAGATAACTTTGTTTAGAGCGCTCCAGTTCCAGCTCAGAATGTTTTTTATCACTGATATCTTCTATAATACTGATAAAGCTGGATCGGCCAGTTTCGTCTGAAAGACCGGAAATTGTGGCATTCACCCAAAACTTCTCCTGGTTCCTGCGCATGACTTCCAATTCACCCCGCCAGACCTCACCCCGTTTGATGGTTGCGATTAGCTCTGAGGCGAATTCAGGTGTAATAATATCAGATTGCAAGATCGCCGGGAACTCGCTGATTACTTCATCCCGGGTATAGCCGGTCATGGTAACGAATTTTGGATTTACATAGGTGATCAGTCCGTCAGAATCAGTGATGACAATTGCTGAATGACTCTGTTCGACCACCTTTGACAATTTTTCCAGTTCAATGAGTTGCTGTTTTCGCTCGCGCAGGTCTCGACCAATGAGTAGAAAATTGCTAATCTCACTCATCTCCAACATTGGATTGGAGCTGATCTCGATTGGAATTTCTTCGCCGGATTTTGCCAACAGGTACATTTCATACCGTTGGGTACTATGGTCGCCCCGCCAGCGCTCTTTGAGGTGCTCATCCATCTCAGGCACTGATCGAGGTGCGACAAACTGTTCCAGGCTATGCTCAAGGATGTCTTTGCTGGGATATCCCAGTAAGGAAATAGTAGATGGATTTATATAACTGATCAATCCATCCATATCGTGGACCAGAACCATATCCTCTGCTATCTCAGCAAATCGGTGAAAGCGTTCTTCACTTCTGGCCAACTCTTTACGAGCCTGTCCTACCTGCTTCTTGATGGCTAAATCATGTAACCGGCTGCCAACTTTGCGAGCCAATTCTGTAAAAAGGCGCAGAAACTCAGTATTAGACACCAGGGAAGGCAACACAACCGTTGATAATACGCCATAAACATGCTTCCCATAACCAATCCTCACATTGATAACGGGTTTTCCTGAAAAGTGGTCTGCCATAGCACAATCGCTGCAGGTGTCATTGGGATACGTGGCTATTATTGCATCTTTCTGGCTTAACACGGTTCTGATACAATTGGCTAATGTACCGTCCTGCTTGAAAGGATGGATCCCCTCGGGTAGCTCGAGTTGGCTGGATGAAGTTTCAAAACGGATACTGAGGTCGTCATCAATGAGACCTGCCCAGGAAAATTGAAAAGCTGGGAATCGGGTCAATAATTGACAAAGCTGATCAAGATATCCAGCTTCATCTGTGGTTTCTTCACCGATGACATCGATATCGTTCAGCGTATAGAGCAATTGATTGAGGTGCTCTATTTTGGTCTCTGTGTCAAATTTATAAAGCGCCATTTCAATGTTTGAATGCAGGTCCTTTTCATTGAATGGTTTGATGATATAACCATAAGGGGAGGTGACTTTTGCGCGTTCAAGGATGCTCTTATCTGAGGTGGCGGTTACAAACACAAAGGGGATGTCATGTTCATTGCGTAGTTTATCTGCGAAGTCGATGCCGTCTTGTTCCCCGTGTAGCAGGATATCCACCAGGACAATATCTGGACGGTTATCATGAATCTCAACCAAGGCAGTTTCCGTGGTGGAACATATTTTCCCCACATCATAACCCAATTTGTTCAGAATGATCGCACTGTTCTCGGCGATGAGACGTTCGTCTTCAACAATGAGAACTTTAATTTTACTCATGGTCTCCTCGTTTTAACTAGCTGGAGGGATATTGAAGGGTCTTTTATAGGGTAATTAGCTTGACACATGTCGAGTTCACTTCCATTCCAAATTGAAACGAAGATGAAATATTACTTTTTTACTCTTGGTTATCAATGTCTTTTTTTTCTTGAGTGACCTTAGTCAAGCAGCTCCCATTTGAAGTCCCAGTGCCACTGATCAAAATAAAGGTTGCCACCGGACCATTCCACCTCACCTCTTTGACTATCGACTGTTTCTGATCTAAAATGAGTTTTTTCCGGAAAAAAAGCTGCACCATACCCATCATTGAAAATGATCCGGTAGCTATCCATTCCACTAAGGTAGAACCATTTTAATTCCGGATCAGCACTTTTACGCAGGCCATAGGTAATATCCATGGGCACCCATCCATAAGGTTCAAAATAGATCATTCCCCAATCATGCATGCTATCGTGGGGTGGCTGGAGCTCCCAACCCGATTGCCAGCGAGCTGGAATACCGTTCAACCGGCAAAGTGTGATAAATAACAGGGTCTGGATACCGCAATCGCCATGACCGTTCTTTAAGGCGTATTCCGGGATGCAGTTAATGGTGGAATACTCCCTGGCGGAAGCCCAGGGCGTATTCTCATCGATCCAGGCGAAGAGCAACTGTGCTTTTCGGTAAGGATTCTGTTCACTCCCGACAATGCGTTCAGAAAGCTCACGTAATTCAGGACTAAAAACGATATGGGGCGCTTCTTCTTGCAAAAAAGCGTCTAGATTTGTTGTTGAATTCAAGGCTGTCACCGAGTCTACACTAATGCCCTGATGCACACCATGACTGGTTAGTTCATATTCAACTGAAAAAAGAGTGGTCTGGTTCGCCACTGCGGGTTGTTCCAGATAGATCGTCCGTTGGAGCATCTTTTCAGGAGCCAGAATATGCTCTTCAGGTTGGCTCCTAATGAGCTGTAGCTGCTCCTGACGCCCCTTGATCTGTCGCGGATAGGGTATCCAGCAGCGAATAGTCTCGCCGGCAGGCACTGCATTGGCATTGACCTCAATACTATACCGGATCCGTATTCGTTTAGGCTCCACATACCGGGTTTGAGCCTGGGCTGCAGCCTGGATCACACGCAGGTTATGAGCATCCAGATCTAATTTAGCACCAGATCCTGCTGTGATCTGATCGTCCGGGTGCAGATTGGTCCAGAGTACTTTCAGCTCAGGATCGATGCGAAAGAGATTGCGGGCAGCCTGGTCAAAATAGACCTTCTGCCCATCGATGGTCCGGACCTCAAGGGCTCTTTCTGATTCCCAACGCAGTATATCGGCTTTAGTTACTGCCGGAAAATATTTTCTGATGTATGTTTCAATATCAGTCCGGCTGGCACCGAAATCCTTCCGGATACGATCCATGCGTTCGAGCTCAAACAAGAGCGCCCGCCGCTCTGTTTTCGCTAAGATCTCCTGCTGTAGGTACTGCTCTATAGTTTCGGTTGCTGCAGTAAACTCGCCTGCTTCGATCATGGTCTGGATCTGTTCCGGAACGGTCATGGGATCCTCATTTATAACACCTGAGGTGCAATTCATTAATACTATCAAACAGATCTGCACCGTGATTAACCAGGCTAATCTTTGGGCCATTCTTTACCTCCATTATTCTGTTCCTAACCATCACCAGCCTCAAACGGTTCCAGCAGGGTAACGATACGGTCCCGGGTCAGTCGCATAAGATCCTCGAGCTCCAAGGACGCGATCTGCTCAGGATCGATGAGGGAAGCAAATCGCACACAGATCCGGCCTGGAGTCAAATGGAGCGAACCTTTGTTCTTCATATTAAATACACCGGATATGGCAATCGGGACGATGCTGGCACCACTTTCCTGGGCAAATCGGAAGGGTAATTTTTTAAAGGGCATCAACTTACCATCCAATGACCGTCCTCCCTCTGGTAGAACCGTGATATGGATCCCCTGGTCCAATAATTCTTTAGCGGCTTTGAAACTTTGGAGTGAGAGTCGAATATTATCACGGTCGATGGGAATACTGCCGATGCGCCGCACAGCCGGTCCGTATAAAAAATAGTCCAATTGAATATGAGCGACGATTCCGATGAAATACTGGGGAATACATGCTTTAAGCAGTGGAATATCAATCAAACTACTATGATTGGCCATGAAGATCAGGGGCCGATCCAGGGGTAGGTCCTGAGCAAACACTACGGTGGGTTCGCTTTTAAGCAACTTAAACAGAGTGTGAACTCTCCGTCTGATCCAGGGATCAAATTGTTGAGGTTTTTGAAAAAATGATCTGAGAATTAAAATTGCTAATACTGGACCAAAGTATCCCAGTGCTATCATCCAAAAATAAAGGGACCTAAGGGCTCTCATTTCCAGAAGACATCAATCGCTTGTTTCAGACAATTCACTTCCAGGGGAGTAGCTCCCATCAATTCTCCATCAGGGGTCAAGATCTTGGGGATACTGGTCTCAACCCGAATATGACTGGCCTGGAAGGTCTCAACCTCCTTCATGTGGATGTGCTCACCAGTAATGATCTTTGGAAAGCTGCGCATCAGACCGATGCGACCCTTGGGACCCAAAATGGTCACATCCAGTAGTCCGTCATCCGGTTTGGCAGCCGGGGCCATTAAAAAATTTGCTGTATAGCGGGTATTGGATATTTCCACAAAAACGTTCTCGCGTTCCAGGACTTTGCCATCGACTTCCAATCTGATATGGTAAGGTTTTAACTTCAGGATATGATATAAACTACCCAGAGTGTAGGAAACATTACCCAAAGCCTTCATCTTTAGGGCCGTTGCCCCAATGTCAGCCACGATTCCCAGACCCAGGATGTTCAGAAAATACCGGGTTTGACCTTCTGTAGTAAAATGACCCACATCGAATTTGCGGGTTATCCCGGTCTTGATCACATCCAGGGCTGGTTTCCAGTCATGGTGGTGCAGATCCATATCGCGCACAAAAGCGTTTCCAGTACCGACGGGAATCACCCCGATGGGAGGTCGGGTGGCGGATGCATTGCCGTAGTAACCATTGATCACTTCGTAGAGGGTTCCATCACCGCCAGCCGCCAAAATCCCTGAATACTGGCTGAAGTCAGCTGATTTTGTGAGGTCCACACCATGTCCCTGGTGTTCAGTGAGCAACATATCATAGGGCATTTGAATTTCATCAAGATATGCTTTTACCTGTGGCAGGATCTTACCTGCATTGCCATGTCCTGCCCAAGGGTTAAAAATGATGAGTTGTTTCATAGGATCCGTCTTTTTTAGTTAGTGGTTTTAGAATCGTTCAATATAGCCAAAATTATTAAAAGTATTATTGGGAATTTGCGTTGCTTATTGAAGCAGGGCAAAAATGTACAAGCGGTGAATAATGTGAATAGCCACGGATGTAATTCGTAGCAAAGGATTCCCAGGAAACCCAACCCTGCTGAGCCACGGCGTAGTCCATAGGACGGAGACGGGCTGATTTTTGGCAGTTCTCTAGCCTGCCTGCGCGGAGACCGCCTTCGGCATAGGCAGGACCAGCCGATCACGGCTGGGGATACAATTCAGCATTAAATTGTTAAGGCCGTTCACAGCCTTTGAGCTCTTTCTGAATTTTTTTAAGCCCTAATCCACTCAACAACCTTCCACTATTTCATATTCCGTGCTTGAGGTGTCAGATGTATCAATTCACCTGTATGGAGCTGATGTTTCTGGCAATACAGTGGAATCGGGAGTTTATTTACATACATTAAATACACGTAATTTTGTAAGCACCTGGGAACTTTATTTAATTAAGTGATAGTGCACTTATCACGTTGATAATCGTGAGCTTGTCTCTTATGTTTTAAGCAAACAAGGAATAATTACTTTGAATACTTGCATGAAATTTGATTTTCTTCTAATAATTCTAACTTTCACTTTGCCCTTGAGGATTATGGGGCAATGTGACTCGGTATATTGGAGCACTGATCCAGCGGAAAATTTGCAGGTATCCTCCTGGGGTCTTTCACCAGAAGCTGTTTCTGACGGGCAGGGCGGTGTATATATAAGTTGGGAGAGTTTTGATTATGAATATAGTCAACTCTACATGCAATATGTTGATCTGTGCGGTGAGAAACAGTGGGAGCCGCCTTTGCATGTTGGCAATATTGGTAACTTTCAGACCACAGAGGTATCCCTGGTAGCTGACAGCAGTGGTGGTGTCATTGTGGCCTGGGATGATCTGATTCCCAGAGATACGATTGAAGCCACGATCTTGTACAAAAGCCGATTAACATTGCAACGCATCGATCAATTTGGTAACAAGCTCTGGGGTGATGCAGGTGTGAGAGTGGGTATTGATAGTGTTGACCAACGGGTGATTGCTACTGTCTCTGATAATGCTGATGGAGTCATTGTTTTGTATTCGACCCATACCAATTGGGGCATGTTTCCTGATTCCTCTTCTTTGCGTATCCAGCGAATCTCGGCTAATGGAGAACGGTTATGGGGGGATAATGGAATCTCAGTAACCGGTGAATATGCATTTGCAAATCCTTCAATTATTCCAAGTACGGATGGTAGTGCAATAATGTACTATGGCAGAGAAGCTGCCGGTCCAATGTTTCAGAAAATTAATTCGCAAGGTGAAATGATTTGGTCAATAATATCCGTACATGGATATTCCGATATGATCTCTGATAATACAGGTGGTGTGATTCTAGGAAGTAGTTGGCACCTATCTCAGGATCACATACAGATTGTTGGGAACAGGATTTCATCTGAAGGAGAATTTATCTGGGGTGAAGATGGAATTGTAGTTGTAGACTCTGTTGGGAATGCTTCAACTGTAGAAGGTTTGCAGATAGGAGTAGATTCATCCACAATATTCTACTATTCAGATGTAATCAGTACCTGGCAGTATTACAGCGCATTTTTACAAGTACTAACCTCGGACGGTTCGGTTTTGTTTGAAGAACCGGTGTCTCCAAGTCTCATTCAAATGGATCAAAGATCTGCGATGAGTATTGTTCCAAGTATTGATAATGTAATAAGCTTCTTCAAAGATTACAGAGATGGTCAAGAATGGCGTGTTTATGCCCAGAAATTGGATGAAAACATGGAAGCGTTGTGGGATGTAAACGATATCCTTGTATGCACTGGACCAAATAAAACCCTCTCAGATTGCTTCGGTGGTGTCATTCTGTATGGATCAGTGGGACCTTTGGATGGTATATTTGCCCAGCAAATCAGCAGAAATGGTATCCTAGGGGAGATCGATACCTCAACCGTATCGCTGATGAGTCAAAGTGAAAGTCCGAGCACATTTTATTTAAAACAGAACTATCCTAATCCCTTTAACAATACGACCGCCATGTCCTATACGCTGCCGTATGAAGCTAGGGTAGTCTTAAGTATTTATGACATTCAGGGAAGAGAAATTAGCACCTTGGAAAGCAAGCATGCAAGTGCCGGAACCTATACCCGGTTTTGGAATGCCACCGATGCAAAGGGAAACCCCGTTGGCTCAGGGGTCTATTTATACAGTCTTGAAGCAGGCAGTTTCACCAAAACCAGGAAACTTCTTTTAATTAAATAACCACGAAGGGTAAAGTCATGAAATCCTTAACAAGAATGATTATCACTACACTATTGCTCACAGTCACTATGCATGCTGCGTATATGGATACGGGGATGATCCAATGGAAACAATCGGACGGCACCAGCTTTACCGCCAGATTGTGGGGTTGGGCTGAATTTTGGCCGTTCGCGGCTGGGGATCCAACTTCCCAATAATATGATAAGACATAAAACAAGAAACGCGCGGACGCTTCTCGGACGGAAGCGAATTAACTTGAAACTGGAGCACACTGAAGTGCTTGCATAATGAACTGGACGACTCAAAAGTGTCTCTTAACTTTTAGTTATTAAGTTCCGAAATGCTTTGACGACTTACAATTTTAAGTCTACTCCTGAGTCACACTTAACAGATGATAAGACAACTCTGAAATTTAGTAATTTGATTAGGATGCTAATAAGGTCTCTATTATCATCGGGTCATAGCTAAGCTAAATGCAATAAACTTATACGTCAGAGGATATTTCACAAGACCGAGAAACTTAACTGCCTGTGACCACTGAGATTGGCTCTAATGTTATCTTAGCCACTACAGAACTAGTTTCTAAAACACGACTGCGCAATAGTTAGTTATACATGAAATAAGAAATAAACTTGAAAATTATGGAATGAGCAATAAAAAAAGCACCCAGAGCCGCCACATTCTAGCTATTCGACTATGTAGACGATTATACATATTGCTTCACATTTTAATCAGTACTTCTGGAAATGCTCAACATTGGGAATACCTGGGACTTCAAGATGAAGTGATTAATGCAATCCAAATTCAACAGGGTGATGAGCCATTGCTAGTTGGTACACGCGCTAACTATTCGACTGGTCATGCAGGTAAAATTTTTAAAGTATTCCCCACCTCACAGACAGTTGACACAGTTTATAACTCCGTTAACGTGAATGAGATAGCTCATTGTGAACACTATCAGATTGCTGGTACCGGTGGAGTTCTAGGATTACCCATAGGTTTATTAAAAACAATCGATTCCGGTAATACTTGGTTTTGGAGTGACAGTGGTATCTTTCTTTCCGCTGAATTAGCAGTGACTGCTATAGCTATACACCCATTGAATACCGATACAATATTTTTAGGTACTGGAGGGTTCGGGGGAGGATCTTTGTATAGGTCCTTTGATGCAGGCATCTCCTGGGAGAATATTGGAGCTCCTGAAATAATGGGTGGGGCGGTATCTGAAATTGCTATTAACCCAAGTAATCATGAAGAAATCTTTATCGGGATTGTTGGTTTTCACACCTTATTACGGAGTCGGGATGGTGGCAACACTTTCGAACTTCTGGCAGTGGAATGGCCTGGTAGCTTGACCGATATTTACATTGATCCAATAAATCCTAGTAGGATATACCTATCATTCTGGCAAAACGGATTACACTTTTCTGAAAATTCAGGGGATTCGTGGGTTCAAGTTGGGGGTTTTGAGACTGACCTTGTAGCAGACATTGAATCTCCAGTAGCCGATACAAATTTGATCTTCATCGCCACAGCTGAAGGAATTTACCGCTCAACTGATTCAGGCCAATCATGGATACCATTTAATCAAGGCATTGATAATCCGATCGTGCTATCTCTGGAATACGATAATGAGCATAACACCCTTTATTGTGGAGCTTTGAGTGGGTTATACATGCACGAGAACCCAACCACCTCAATTGTGGACAACTTTAGAGCAATTTCTCCCACCACGTTATTAAATGTGAAGCTCTTCCCAACCCCGACTAACAATACACTGTTTGCAAACATCGAATTAGCCAGCACTGCTCAAGTCAAGATAAGATTATTCACTCTTGATGGTAAAAATTTGAATGGGCTGCACACGATTGGAGGTCAAAGCGGCATAAATGTCTACCGGTTTCATGAGACAAGCACATTACCTTCAGGTCTTTACATTGTCCAAGTCGAAGCAGCAAATGAATTGATTACAAGGAAATTCACTATAGTTAAGTAGATATTTATCAACCAGTAGCGGAGAAAAGGTAATGGCACGAGCTAAATTGCATATTCAAATAGTGTATTTGCTAACAATTGTGGGTTTTGTGCTACCTGCAGAAGAAGTACTCACTGGGACATGGAGAGGTGAAACTATTAGATACAAAGACTTGTATGCTATAATTGGGGTTACAAAAGATTCGGAAAGACCCGCCGCATTCATGCTAATCCAAAGTTTAGGTTATACCATAGTCGATAGTTTTAGCGTTATTAATTCTGCTGTAATTAGGTTGGACAATTCTGAAACCTTTTTAACCTGCATTATTCATGAATTATTGCCACGAAAACACTAAGCCACGAAGATTATTAAAGTTATGAACAAGTTCATTTTAAACAGAATTATTTGCATCTGTGAGTGATAA
>JAJRSW010000033.1 GCA_024278595.1 Fidelibacterota bacterium
GGTTACCCGGTAGGCCGGCTCATTTTTGTATGGAGAGTCAATGTTTCTGGTTGAAATATTCATCCTCACCCCTTTTACTCCTGTCAAAACAGGATGGCTACCAAAAGTTATGGCAGAGTGGCATTTCGAGCAAGCGAAATCAAAATAAATCGGGTTGAGGTCGTCTCGAATTCAAAGGCGTCCGAACACAGGAAAAGGTTTGGCAGGTCACACCTGCCAGTTAAATTCAATACTGTTTTCAAAGGGATGAATACAATTTAGCATGAGGACGTACCAGATGAAAAAAAATGTTACCATTTTAATATTAACCCTGCTTATGGTGGTGGGTGTCTATGCCGAAAAGGTGGCTGTAATCTCCAAGGTTCAGGGTGATGTGTGGTTACAAAAAGCCGAAGAACTAGAATATAATACCCCAGTGACCATGGGTACGATCCTGAATAATAATGATCAGATCAAAGTAAATGACGGGTTTGCCGTCATGCTGCTTCTGGATGATAAAAGTCAGGTCAAGCTACGCGAGAACACGGAAGTGGCCGTTGGGCTTGTTGAGGATTATGGTAGTTCCAGTTATCGCGTGAGGTTGGAATACGGTCAAGCTTTAACAAAATATGCCAAGGGTGCTGATTTTGAATTTCAGCTGCACACGCCAACCTCTGTAGCGTCCATCAAAGGAACCGAGTTCTGGACCATTACTGACCCTGAGACAGGTGATCAGGTAATTGTTCTGGAGGGGGTAGTTGATGTTATGAACAACCTCACCGGAATGATGAGTACGGCCGGAGCAGGGGAAACGGTTACCTCTGGTACTGATGGCTATATAGAATCAGGAGTAACTCCAGAGGGTACGATCCCGGAAGATCCTGAAGAGAGCTATGGTGGTGCTGACACTGATACTGAAACGATGGCCTCGGACAGTACTGAAGCCGAGGGCGATGAGGCTCTGGTTGAGGAGCCTGGTGAAGAGGGTGCCATCGTTGCTGATGAGACACCGCTCCCCACCAGTATGGGTGGAACCACCACTGAACCAGAGACTGAGGAAGAGGAAGAGGATGACGGTGGTGGACTGGCCATGGATGCAGCGTTTGGCGCAGTTACAATTGATGGTCAGCTATACAATCAAATAGCTCTCCGTCCAGATTTCTCCATTGGCAAGCTTGGTGTTGGACTTGATCTGGTTATCTATATGGACCAGGATGGGAATATCCGGAAAGAAGAATGGAACGATTACAAGGATATCATCGACAAGGTCATGTATGTCCGTTGGGGAGCACCCGGTGATCCCTTCTTTGTCCGGGTTGGCACGCTTGAGAATGTTGTTCTGGGTTACGGCCTGCTGATGAACGGTTACTCAAATATGATGGAATATCCCTCTGTGCGGAAGACCGGTCACCATGTTGGTTTCAAATTTGGTAATTTTGGTATCGAAAATGTCATTGCCAACTACAAGGAATTCTCCTTCTCTGGAGAGAGCACGGGTCTTGGTATCATGGGCTTACGCGGGACCTTCTCGCTGGGCAAGCTATCCTTTGGCAGCACGCTCGTCATGGATAATAACCAATATCTGGGCCTGAAAGATGAGGACGGTGACTACATTCCGGACCTGGTAGATGATTTTCCAGATGATGCAGCCTACAAAGTTGACTCCGATGGTGATGGTCGCCCAGATGCGTCACCTGACGAATGGGACATTGATGGTGATGGGAAAACTGATAATTACACCCCTGATCCGACTAGAAACTGGGATGATGTGATTACGAGAAAACCAGACCCCTTCGACATCAGTGAAAACCCCGGTACGGTTGGTGGTATTAGTTTTGATATTGCCTACCCCATTCTTAATATGGATAAATTAAAGCTGGTGCTCTTCGCTGAAGCTGGTCAATATTTTGGTACTGCAGAGACCATGTCCTACCTTGATGATAATGGAAACCTGCTCGTGAAGGATATTGAATACGGCATGGGTGCAACGGCCCCGGGACTCCGGGCCCAGATATTCAATTTCATCACGGCGAGCTTGGAATACCGCATCACGCCTACTGGTAATTTTGTTTATGGTTTATTTGACAAGAACTATGACCTGGAACGAGTTGGCTTTGTGAATCTTGGTGGCGACTTAGGATTAACACCGAGAACCCGCTATGAAAAGCTATATGATAACTCGGCCATGATGGGTGTCTTTGGCAGTCTCGGTGTCAATGTCTTAGACCTGGTAACCTTACAAGCCGGCTATCAACATATGACCTCTAATGAATCTGAAGTTAAAGGTATTCAAGGCTCAGTGGGTATTGCCTCCAACTTGATCCCCAAGGTTGAGGCCGCCAACGCTTACATCCTGCGCATGAATGTTGATGATCCATTTGATATTGTGAGCGAGGGAACCCTGTTGGGCTACTACTTGACCATTGGTCTTGGTGGTGGCGCAACCCTGACCTGGGACTTCCGTCAGAGTTATCTTGATATTAATGGCGACGGTACTATTGATACCGACCCCGCCTCTGGAGAGGTCATTGCCCAGACCAGTATCGAAACCGGCTTCTCTTTCTAAAAGGGTAGCAATTGTTTAACAAAAAACGCCTGGCAAATACCAGGCGTTTTTTATTTCCCTTAATATTGCCAGCTTGGGAATTAATTCCCAGGCTGGCTGGCTGTCATAAAACTATTTGTCGCTGAGAAACTTATCTTTCTGTTCCTGATAATAACTGTCCTCTGGCTGCAGGATGATACACTCGTCCATAACGGCGGCAGCTTCTTCGATTCGGCCCAGTTTCCAGAGAACCTCACCCTTAGTGTCCATGATCTGGGCTTTATCCCGGGCTCCAGCTTCTTCGGTAAACATGCCAATGGCCTGGTCCACACGTTCCAGGGCGTTCTCCAGGTTCAGTTCCAACTGGGTCATGCGCCAGGAATAACCATTCAGAAAGCCCTGGTCTGCTTTATTTACACCTGACATAAAGTCAACGTAGCGTCGATAAGTATTGGCTTCGGCCGGCTTGTCACCCGAGCGACGATAGAAATTCCTCAGAGCATCAAAGGCCTGGGGCAGAATTTTCGTATTGGTCTCATTTTCGATAAAGGAGATCAGGGTTTCAGGGTCATTATTCTCCCGAGAGTGATAGAGCGCCATTTTCAGGCCGGCCAATGAGCGGGTAGCGGCATCAGCTGCTTCCATGCCAAACAGGATCTCCCAATAGGTAATGGCTGCCTTTAATCCACTTGAGGCTTCCAGCTTGCCTGCCAGGGAGACCAAAAGATCAGTGTTCTCTGGCTCAGTTTCAAGGCGGTGCACCAGATCGGGGATCGTATTGATACCATTGCGGATCCGGGTCATTTCAGCCAGATATTCAGCCGGGGGCCTAAAGCCAACGATCCGGTCAATCTCATTCCCCTCTGCATCTACAAACACAAAAGAAGGGATGGAATGAATATTGTATTTTTCTGCAAGCGGTTTGTTTTGGGTTGAATCAACATTCAGATGGTAGTTGACGAAATTCTCAGAAGCATAGGCAATGAGAGCGGGGTCGATATAGGTTTCGGCATCCAGCCGATTACAGGATCCTCACCACTTGGCGTAAAATTCATAACCAACCATTCTGCCGTTGGCTTCCACTTTGGTCTCCAAATCGTGGATCCAGGGGAAGGTTGGTTCTTGCTCCGCACACCCCAGCAGGAGGAGTCCGGCGATGGCTGTGAGCCATAAGTTTTTTGTCTGCATGTTTATCCTTTCAAGGGACGGGTATAATTATAATCAAATGAAACTATTGTCAGTGTCATGGATTTGCAACTGTTCTATCTTTGTAAAACCAACCCACTTCCCAGGTGTTGTCATGACTGCTGGTGTTTAGCCGTTCCAATGTGTTTGCATTAATAACAGTGATGCCGTTGTCTTTGTATATTATTGTCAATAATTATATTAGCTTACTTAACCAAAAAACACAACATTCATACACCGGCAGTAGTTTTTGATAGCACCTATTTATTCAAAATTAACCTGTTTACAATATAGTTTTTGGGCTGTCTTCCGTTTAACCTAGGGCGCTAACAAAACACTCATTAGGGAGGAAGTAAAATGAATGTGGAAAAGATGTTTTTCATGAAGCTGTTCGTAAGCGCTTTGCTGCTAACGGGTCTGGTTCTGGGGCAGGGTGTGACAACCGCAGGCGTAAACGGAAAAATTACAGCTACAGAAGGAAATGTGTTGGTGGGCGCGAATGTCATTGCCAAACATCTTCCAACTGGCCGTACATACGGCGCATCAACCATGAATGACGGATATTATTATATCCCCAATATGAAAATCGGTGGTCCATATCTTTTAACCGTTAGTTATATCGGTTATTCTGAGCAAAAAGCTGAAGATATCTTTCTGTCGCTTAACGTAGAGCAAACGCAAAATTTTACCCTGCAATCTGAAGCAATGGAAATGGGTACGGTGGTGGTAACAGCCGAACAGAGTGATATTAACTCAAATCGTACCGGGGCAAAAACCAGTATCAATGCAAAACAGATCGCTACCCTGCCAACTATTTCCAGGGGAACCAAAGATTTTACACGCATGACCCCGGAAAGTGATGGAAACTCATTTGGCGGTCGTAACAATCTTTATAATAACTTTTCTCTGGATGGTTCAATTTTCAACAATCCTTTCGGTTTGGATTATGCCGTACCTGGTGGACAGACTGATGCTCAGCCGGTTTCCCTGGATGCTATTGAACAGGTACAGGTTTCTATCGCTCCATTTGATGTTCGTGAAGGTGGTTTCACCGGTGCTGGTATAAACGCTGTGACCAAATCTGGTACTAATAAATTCCAAGCCTCTGTTTATCACTATCTGAGAAATGAAGCCATGGTGGGAACCAAGGTTGGTGATGCAGAGGTTGAGAACCTAGATTTCTCAACCAATCAAACTGGAATTTCCCTGGGTGGTCCAATCATCAAAGATAAACTGTTCTATTTTGTCAATTTTGAAGCAGAACGCCGTGATCAACTCGCCCATAGTTTTATTGCTGATGATGGCTCTTCCGGTGCTAATGTGACCTCAGTGTCAGCGGACTCAATCGCTATGGTCCAGGCTCGCCTGCGAGACTATTGGGGATATGAGCCGGGTGAATACCAAGGCTATAATCATGAGACCTATAACAATAAGTTGTTAGCAAAAATTGACTGGAATATTAATGATGCTCACAACCTGACCTTTCGTTATAATTATCTGGACTCGTGGAAAGATATTCTTCCACACCCTGAGGCCATCATTGGTCGTGGCCCCACCAGTTACAGGCTGCCGTTTGAGAATTCATCTTACCGGATTTTTAATAAGATTCATTCTTATGTTGCCGAGTTAAATTCACGCTTTTCAAATAAACTTGCCAATAAATTATTAGTTGGCTACACCATGTTCAGGGATGAACGTGACCCTAAATCTGTTGGCTGGCCAGTTGTAGACATTTTCGATGCAAGTGGTAACCTGGCCATCTCCATGGGTTCTGAAATGTTCTCTACAAGTAATAAACTATATCAGGACGTCTTCCAGTTTACAGACAACCTTACTTATTACATGGATAAACACACATTGACAGCTGGTGTCAACCTTGAGGTGTTAACCTTTGACAACTCTTTCAATCTATTTTACTACCCCTGGAACACCTTTGGTTCTGTCCAGGCATTTCTAAACAATGATGAAACCGGGATTGATTTCAATGCTCAGGTTACAGCCTCAGACCAGAATGAATTTGCATGGGCCTATGTTGATGTAGGGCAATTAGGGCTTTATGCTCAGGATCAGTTCAGGGCTGCGGATAACCTGAAACTAACTTTAGGTCTTCGGGTTGATTTTCCACTTTACCTAAATGAGATTGAGGAAGATGCTGGTATTACCGGGTTTGACGGCTGGGTTGACGAGAATGGTGATCCTGCTTCAGTTAATCCTGCTGAATGGCCTTCCGGCAAACCTTTGTTTGCTCCTCGTTTTGGTTTTAACTGGGATGTCCACGGTGACAAAACCATGCAGTTGCGGGGTGGCTCAGGTATTTTTACCGGTCGCATTCCCTTTGTCTGGCTAGGAAACCAGGCTTCTAATGCCAAGTTAAGTCCTTTTTACACTTTCCAAATCAACGATACAGCAGATGATTTCAACTATCCCCAGGTCTTGAAAAATGATATTGCCATTGATAAAGCCTTTGGTGGTGGTTGGTTAGCTTCTTTGGAAGGGATTTATTCAAAAGACCTCAATGCAGTGGTCCATCGTAACTACAACATGTTACCACCCTCAGCAAATTTGACGGGTACGGGGGATACCAGACCTATGTTTGCCGGTTTCAATGAGGTCAACATTTACTCCGCTGCTGGTGTCTCCAATACATTTCTGGATGCTGGTGCCATCGTATTGGACAATACTGATGAGGGATACCAAACTTCATTCACAGGCAAGCTTGCCAAGGAATTTGATTTTGGTATGACCGCAAATGTGGCTTACACAAATATCACATCAAAAGATCTGACTTCTATTCCCGCTGAAATTGCTGCTGATGCTTTCCAGAGAAATGCCATTGTGGATGGTCCCAATAGTGCCATTTTCTCACATTCTCGTTATGGTCTCAAGCACAGGATCATTTCCTCTGCATCCTATGAGAAGAGCTATGGAAACATGAACTCCAGTGTGGCTGTTTTCTTTGAAACAGGTGTAGGTAATCGTTATTCCTTTACTTATGCCGGTGATCTCAACGGAGATGCCATTGCCAATAACGATTTACTATATATACCTGAAGATGCCAGCGATATCAATTTTGGTACGGTTACTGACGGTGTTGGAACAGAGGCCGCCGATGCTGCTGCTCAGTGGGCTGCTCTTGATGCCTTTATCGATCAGGATGAGTATCTAAGCACCCGCCGAGGTGATTATGCTGAACGTAATGGCGCCATGCTACCCTGGTTTTCTCAGTTAGATCTTAAGTTCATTCAGGATGTAAAGATGAATGTTGCTGGCAGTGACCACAATATTCAGCTATCCCTTGACGTTATGAACCTGGGTAACATGATCAATTCAGCCTGGGGTGTACGCCAGTTATCAACTACTTGGAATCCAATCTCGGTGAATGGTGTTGATGCAAATGGAGTTCCTTACTTCAGTTTTAATCCTGCTCTTGAAGATTCCTATGTGGATGACACATCAATTGCCTCCAAGTGGCAAATGCAGTTTGGAGTACACTATAAGTTCTAAACCATCAGACTTATACTGATTATCAAGAAAGCCACCCTCTCGGGTGGCTTTCTTTTTTGCCCCATCTCTTAAGGTTGCGGTTGAAATAAGTGCGGATAGCGGGCCAGTTACTGGTGGGGTTGAGTGAACTCATACAGTTTCCCTTTAATGTGTTATATCTTACCTCGTCATCCCGAGCGGTTTGTGAGGGCGAAGCTGAAAAGCGAAGACCCTGGTCGAAGGAAAAGTTTACAGAGCAAAACTATTTGCGTTTCTCCTGCTGGTTGCCTTAAGCTTAAAAAAAGCACGTTTTCCAACCAACCAGTCCGAGAAATATATCCCTCGACTCCGCTCGGGGTGACGAACTTATGATTGCTGTTTTAATCAAAATAATCCTGAAGTGATCAACTAACACCTGTCTTCTAACCCCTAACAAAAAAAGCCCCAACCAATGGCCAGGGCTTTGTAAGTCAGTATGCTAGAAAGATCTAAGCTACAGTGTGGTCTATCGATTTCTGTAGTTTGGGATCATTCATGGCAATAATTGAAGCGCCACCCATCTTCTTGAACAGGAAACCAAGATAGATTCCACCAATACCGAGCAAGGTGGTCAGGTGCATCCAGGAAACCTGGAAATGATGATCATTGAAGGTGGGGTTGATCATCCAGAAATGATCCACGTAATGCATAAACAAAAATAGCGCTGATATGGATACAATGATCACCGGAACTCGCTTGGCGGCCCGGAAGGCCAGGACAATAAATGGTATGATGAAATGTAACGCGATGAGAAAAAGACTGACTTCCTGCCAGCCATACTCCCAGCGACGGAGAAAATAGATGGTCTCTTCAGGGATGTTTCCATACCAGATCAGGAAGTATTGGGCACCACCGATATAGCCCCACCAGGCTGTAAAGGCGAACAGGAACTTACCCAGATCGTGGGTGTGTTCAGCGGTCACAATATCACCAGCTCCATTATTTCTCAACACAATACTCAGGATGGAGAGCAAGGCTAAACCACCCAGAAATCCACCAGAGAACACATACACACCAAAGATGGTTGAGTACCAATGGGGGTCCAAGCTCATCAACCAATCAAAGGCGAACATGGTAACTGTTATAGCATACAGAGGCGTACCGCCAGCTGCAATGCGCCGCATTTTTCCCAAAGCTTCTGTGTCACCATTATCCTGAGCAATGGAAAGTTTCCGTAAACTGTGCACTAGCCAACCCCAGATCACAAAGTATACGACATTGCGAATCACAAAAAAGGTCACATTAAGGTAGCCTGCCTTGCCCTGAAGGATCGGGTCTTGAGCCACTACATCGGCATGGGACCAGTGAAACAGGTCATGCATCCCAAAAAACAAGGGTATCATGAAAAAGCCCATCAGTGGTAGCGTGCACGCCAGGTTTTCAGCCACCCGGCGCATCACAATACCCCAGTGCGCACCGGTAACATGGTGAACCAGCACAAAGAACAAGCCGCCTAGTGAGATGGTAGTGAAAAAAGTAAAGGCGGTGAGGTAGGCCTGATAGAATGTGCTGTGATCCATAAAAGCACCAATGACCGACAACAGAACTCCAGCCGTCCCGGCAATCAGGGCTTTCCTGGCAAAAGAGTCGGTCTCTAATAACATGTATGTCTTATTATCAAATTTCATAATCTGCTTGAGACCTTATTTCTTTTGAATGGACCGGATATAGCTGATAATCGCCCAACGATCATCCACAGAAACTTGTGCTTTAAGGGCCGGCATATTGAGCCAGCCCTGACCAATGGCATTGAACATGTGGCCATCACTAAGATCCATGATCCGCACAGCATGGAAATTGGCTGGAGGAATAGGATAATTGTAATCCAGGATCTTCCCTTTTCCGTCAGCATTAGCCCCGTGACAGGCTACGCAATAGATCCCATAGCGTTCTTCGCCACGAGTAACCATCTCTGCAGTGAAAGCCATCGGTGCTGAGACAATGAAATCACCAGCAGCATCTTTGCCGCGGTAATAAGCATCGTCTTCGCGCAGTTCGCCCCTGGCGACGGTTCCTTCAACAGGAGTCCGCATGCTGGCACCGTCTGCGAAAAAATTACTTTCCGACTGGGCTTTGTATTTTTCCTGTGAATCCATATTCGGGTTCAGGTGAACCGGTGGCTGGTCAGAGTATTCACCACGACCACAGGCCATAATTAAAAGCGACATTCCCAACAGGAGAATCAACTGAGTAAGTGACAATATTCTGGTCATCAGCAACTCCTTACTCGCCAACCACGAGTTCAATATCGGCCCCTCCAATGGAAGCCAGGAACTCTTGGGTTTTGGATTCGTCGAATTTTGCATCATCCCTTTCAATGCTCACAAAAAAAGCATCGTCCGTCACTCTGGCAAACTGATCTGAGTAGAACAGGGGGTGATGTAATCGGGGAAGACGGTTCAAGCCAAGCATCCCAAATAGGGCTCCAAAGGCACCAAACAGTACAAAGAGGGCAAAGGTCACAATAAAGAAAGCCTGCCAACTAAAGAAGGGCTTTCCGGCGATCACCAGAGGATATTCAACGGCGGCAATCCAATATTGAAAGGCCATTCCGAAAGTTGCTCCAGTGACAGTCAATCCGCCAACAATGTAGCCCAGGGGTGATCGTTTCAAGCCCATGGCATCATCCATCCCATGAATGGGAAAGGGTGAGTGACAGTCAAATTTTTCATATCCAGCATCACGAACTTTTTTGGCAGCTTCAATCAGTTCGGCTGGATTCGCAAAGCGAGCTAGAATACCTAATGTCTGATTCATTTGGTATCTCCCTCTTTCTGGTGATAAAAATGGGGGTCAGCTTCCGGCAGAACACCTTTAACCTCGGAGAGTGCCACCATGGGCAGAAATCTCAGAAAAAGCAGAAAGAAGGTGAAGAAGAGTCCAAAACTACCCACGAAGGTTAGAATATCCCAGATACTGGGTGAAAAATAGTCCCAGGACGAGGGAAGGTAATCACGGGACAGCGAGGTCACCGTAATCACAAAACGTTCGAACCACATTCCGATATTAACAAAGATAGAAGCGACAAACATTACGGGAATACTGCGTCGCAGTTTCTTGAACCAGAATATCTGGGGGGTAATCACATTACACAGAAACATGATCCAGTAAGCCCAGGCATAGGGACCAAAAGCCCGGTTAACGAAGGCAAAAACTTCGAACTCATTTTGAGAATACCAGGCAATGAAGAATTCTGTCATATAGGCATAGCCTACCATGGAACCGGTCACCAGGATGATCTTATTCATTTTCTCAAGATGATTGACGGTAATGATGTCTTCCAGACCATAGATCTTACGAGCGATCAGTGCCAGGGTCATGACCATTCCAAAGCCAGAGAAAACTGCTCCGGCCACAAAGTAGGGTGGGAAAATGGTGGTATGCCAGCCAGGGACCAGGCTGGTTGCAAAGTCAGTAGCGACAACTGAGTGTACTGAAAGAACCAGAGGGGTCGCTAAACCAGCCAACATGAGATAGGCTTTCTCATAGTGTTGCCACTGCCGATTGCCGCCTCTCCAGCCCAGAGCAAAGAAACCCAGGACCTTTTTACGGACATTGGTTGCGCGATCTCTCAGGGTGGCCAGGTCAGGGATCAATCCCACATACCAGAATAAGGTTGATACGGTAAAGTAGGTTCCAACGGCAAAAATATCCCATAACAGGGGACTCCTGAAGTTGGGCCAAATCAACATCTGATTGGGAATGGGAAACATATAGTAAGCCAGCCAGATCCGCCCCACGTGGATACCGGGGAAAACCAGGGCGGTAATTACCGCAAAGATGGTCATGGCTTCCGCAAAACGATTGATGGCTGTTCGCCACTGTTGCCGCAATAAAAATAGAATTGCTGAGATCAAGGTTCCGGCGTGACCAATGCCGACCCAAAATACAAAGTTTACGATAGCCCAGCCCCAGCCAACTGGATTATTCAAACCCCAGATCCCGGTGCCCTCCCAGGCCAGCCAGCCAATTACGCCAACCAACAGCAGCATGCCTGAAACAGCCATGACAAAGATGAGCCACCACTGTGCCGGCGGTTTTTGTTCAACGATCCCGCTGACCTTGTCGGTCAGGGTTTTAAAGGTATGACCGCCGGTAACCAGCAGTTCCTCACCCCCGACAGCTTCAGCAGTACCGGGATCTCTTTCAGGATGTTTTTTTAATATGCTCACATTAAAGTTCCATTCGTCATTTCAATCACTAGACGTGGTGGTCAAGTGCGGATTTTTCACTACTGAGAACAGGGTTTGGATTCCGCAGCTTGGCACCGTAGCTGGTTCGTGGTTGCAAGTTCAACTCACCCAGTAAGGCATAGTCACGATTCTGTGCTTTAACTCTGGCGACCTCACTAGCGGGGTCGTTAATATTCCCTAAAGCGATGGCATCTGTGGGACAGGCCTGCTGACAGGCAACGATCACGTCTCCTTCAGCCAGATCACGACCCTCATTCTTAGCATCAATCTTCGCGACATTGATACGTTGCACACAGAAGGTACATTTCTCCATAACTCCGCGGAAACGGATGGTCACATCAGGATTCATGGCCATTTGTACGATCTCAGGCATATCCTTGGTGAAGTTAAAGAAATTAAAGCGTCGCACTTTATAAGGACAGTTGTTGGCACAGTAACGGGTTCCGATACAGCGATTGTAAGCCATCTCATTGAGACCATCTGAGCTGTGGGTTGTGGCCGCCACAGGACAGACACCTTCGCAGGAAGCCATCTCGCAGTGTTGGCAGGCAATCGGCTGGAAGAGCATTTCGGGATCTTCCACATCACCACTGAAGTAGCGATCCAGGCGGATCCAACTCATATCGCGGCCATTGCTGACCTCTTCCTTCCCAATGACGGGGATATTGTTCTCGCTCTGACAGGCAATGGTACAGGCGCTGCAGCCCGTACAACTGGTCAGGTCAATTGCCATACCCCACTGAACACCTTCACTGTAATCATGCTCAACCCACATGGACCTGAGCTCTTCTTTTTCAGCAAAGGCCATGGCAAAGGCAGGATCCTTTTGGTAGTCATCCAGCGTGCTTTCCCGCGCAATGGTAGGCAGTCTTTTCTGGATGGCGTCAGCTGCCAACTGTTCTGCATCCATACCGTGGTTATCCTGAACACAGGCCAGCAGGTGGTTCCCCGGAGCTTTTGCTGCCGTGAAACCAGCGGCAATACTCATAGCGCTTGCCTTGCGGAAGACATTCACATCAGAACCCACTCCAGTGGAAACCCGGCCAATATTCCGACCATACCCCAGCTCCATGACAATGGTGTTTTCTGCAAGTCCTGGCAGGATCCACACTGGCAGGATCAGATCCGTACCACTATGGCTGATCTTCAAGCGATCTTCATTCTTGACGCCCAAGGCCTGGGCAGTATTGATACTAATCAGAGCCACATTATCCCAAGTCACTTTGGTAATTGGGTCCGGCAATTCCTGCATCCAGCCATTATTGGTATAGCGACCATCATAATTGGTAAAGGAGGCCGTAAAGACAACTTCCATATTATTTATCGAGGCGGCTGGAGCACCATAATTGCTCATGCTTACTGCGCCCTGGGCTTTGGTTTTGTTAAAAGCAACCGGGCTCTCACGCTTCACATCGGTAAAGCCATCATGGACCACGCGACGCCAGGCTTTTTCGAAATTTCCTTTGGGCAGGATCTCAGCCCAGGTCTCCCGGACAACAGCGTAGGCCCAGATTTCTTCTTCGGACAGCATGTCAGCCAAAATATCGATGGTGTTCTTGCCATCAAACAGGGGGGCGATCAATGGCTGAATGATCCCGGAACCACCATAACCACAGACATCTCCCCAACTCTCCAGAAAATGAGCTTTGGGAATGTGCCAGGTTGTTTTGGTTGAGGTTTCATCAACATGGGAACTCAAATGAACGGAGTAAGCCACTTTTCCAAGTCCTGCAGTAAAATCCGCATCAACAGGAGCCTGGTAAACCGGGTTGCCGCCCAAAATAACAAGGGCGTTAACATCACCCCTGTTCATAGATTTGGTCAACTCGACAAATGCTTTCAGATTAGAAACCTGCATATCAGGATTGAAGGTGTAACTAACAGTTTTGCCCGTATTCATCAAAGCATCGTTGATCAAGGCAACCAGCGTGTGGACTTCAGCAGGTTGACGTCGACCGGCCAGAACCAGAGATGCTCCCTGGTTGGCAATCAAATCAGCAGCAACAGCTTTGAGCCACTTCTTGTCAAATTCAGAA
Organism: Fidelibacterota bacterium; assembly: GCA_024278595.1. GTDB lineage: Bacteria > Fidelibacterota > UBA8477 > UBA8477 > JABMPR01 > JABMPR01. The sequence continues at coordinate 13,461 of JAJRSW010000033.1, forward strand.
TTGACCCGAGGTGCTGTAAGACCAAGTCCTTGAGCACTTAGCTCGGCTGCCAAGGCAGCGGTAAACATGCCGACTTGTCCACTTTGAACCCGGAGACGGTGATCCGCCATGCCACCTGTAATAGAATAAGTACCTTCTACTACATAGAGACGGTTCATGCTGTCTTTTTCAGATTGAACCTTGCGACGTGAAACGAAATCACGTGAATACTGGATATCATTACTATCCATCTGCAGAAAATCTGCATCCAAGGATAGAACGACATTTGCAGCAGTAAAGTCATAGTTGGGTCTGGCCATGTAACCGGTGGCAGCGTTGAGACCATTATAGATGTTCTCGTCACTAACACTGTCATAGGTGACCCACTGAGCCTGGGGATATTTTTCTGCAAATGCTTTGGCAAGTCGCATCATGGAGGGAGAACTGAAGCCTTCTGATAAAATGGCTAAACCTTCGCCGCCATTCTCAGCATATTTTTCAGCTTCCTTTTTCCAGGCGATCCGGTAGTTATTCCAGTTGGAGTTTTTACCCTTTCGCAGAACGACTTGGGAGCGATCTGGATCATAGAGATTGAGCATCTCGGCCTGCATAAAGACATTGGACGAACCAGCAGTTGCCGGGTGATTTTTATTCCCCTCTATCTTAGTGGGGCGACCTTCATGGCTCTCAACCAACAAACCAAAGAATTCGGTTCCAAAGGGCATGTTGGTGGCATAATATTGGGGTTTTCCCGGGATGATCTCTTCAGGCTTGATCACATAAGGAATGATCTTCTCAACCGGACGGCGACAACTGGTTAAACCAGCCAGGGCCATTGAGGCACCCATCAGGGTTAAAAATTTTCTACGTGAAACAGGGTTGGTTAGCTCAGAAGCACCTTCTGGAAATTCACGCTGGGCCAATTCCTTGAACTCAGGCGTCTCGGCCAGGTGATCCAGGCTGCGCCAGTAGGCTTTACCCTGTGCACTGGTGTTTTTTGTAGTACTCATCTATGACATCCTGTACAGTCTGTAATGGGAGCCTTGATATCCAGCAGCCGCTTTTGACTGGCTGCGAACTCGGCCTGATTGGCTGGTGGGGTCCAGCTCATATTGGTAACCTCGCCCGCTGGTCTTAGGTGATCATCAGGGTTGCGATGACAGGTCAGGCACCAGCCCATACTTAAGGGTTCTTCCTGAGAGACAATTTCCATCTCATCAATCCGTCCATGACAACTGGCACAGCCTACGCCGGCAGTAATATGGGCCGAATGATCAAAATAGACATAGTCTGGAGACTTGTGAACCCGAACCCACTGCATAGGGTATCCGCTCTTAAAACTTTCTTGAACGAGCGCCAGCTTTTCACTGTCAGCCTTAATCATGTTATGACAGTTCATACAGGTTTGAGTCGGAGGCAAGCCAGCAACGGGAGAAATTTCCACACCGGCATGACAAAAACGACAGTCTAAACCAAGATCCCCGGCATGCACTTTATGGCTGTAGGGAACAGGTTGATTGGGACGGTATCCAACATCTGTATACATGGGAGAGGCATAGTAGTCGATCAGATAGCTAACAAGAGCGATGGCCACAACTAAGCCAATCAACACATATTTCGGTGCCTTATTCGTCCATTTGGGGAATATCTGAGCCAAGATTTATCCCTTTTTTTTAGTTTACATTTTATAGATTTTGGGCATAAAAAAAGCAATTGAAGGCCCTGCCTTCCCATTGTTCTACCCTCTGTTTTTACAGCAAACATGATACATTTTGTACTAAATAATGACAAGCAATTTATGCGCTAAAACACAGCAAATAGTTAATATTGGCATTTGTTTTTGTTTGTTTTCGGGGGCGGTTGTGGGTTGTAGAGACAAGGCATGCCTTGTCTCTACAACCTATAACCTGCAACCGAACAATCAAATCACCGGCCAAAAAAATCATCATTTTTCCCGTCCGCGCATGGTGGGATCCAGGGCATCCCGCAGACCTTCACCAAACAAATTGAAACCTATAACCATCACCGCCACAGCCAGGCCAGGAAATACAGAAATCCACCATTCCCCTCGGAGGTGCATCCGTCCAAAAGCGATCATGGAACCCCAACTCGGTTCCGGCGGCTGCGCGCCCAGGCCGATAAATGACAGGGATGCTTCTGCCATGACCGCTCCGGCAATGCTCATGGTGAACGCCACGATAACAGGTGCTAGACTATTGGGCAGGACATGTCTCAGGATGATCCGGCGTCTGGAATAACCTAGAGAATAGGCTGCTGTGACATATTCCTGCTCTGCAATAGTAAGCACCTGGGCGCGCATAATCCGCGCCATACCCGGCCAGGACACCAACCCGATAGCCAACATGGCGACTTCTATACTGGGACGCGGAACGGCTGCTGTAATACCGATCATAAAGAGGAGTGCCGGAAAACCAAACATGACATCCGTAAAACGCATAATAATGGTTTCTACCCACCCTCGGAAAAACCCTGCCAGTAAACCCAGAAAAGCCCCCAGTATTAGCGAGATGGAGCTGGCGATAATTCCCACCTTGAGCGAGATGCGAGCCCCAAAAATAATTCTTGAAAGAACATCACGACCTTCTTCATCAGTGCCCAGCCAATGCTGGCCTGAAGGAGGTTGTAAACTGATATCCAGATCAACATCATGGGGGCCATAGGGTGCCACCCAGGGGGCAAACACCCCGACAAAGACCAGCATGACCACCAGAAACAGTCCGAATAGAGCCGTTTTGTTCTTGCGTAATTGACGCAGGGTTTCCCGGGTGATACTACCACGCACAGCAAATACCCATCAATAAGTAAACAGGAATAAGTGTCGTGGGTGGATAGTCTTTCTGAACGAATGCGAAAAATCTTGACCCTAAACCAAAGTGTTTCTTTAACAAAAGACCATACCTTAATATGGGAGATCCTTCGGTTACCTCAGGAAGACTAATTGATAATAAAAAAGGGCTCGCTAGTGTTGACTGTGTGAAAATAGCCTTTCTGAGCGCAGCGAAGAATCGTGATCCTTGACCAAGAACCATTGTCACCAAAGACTCGTGGCTCCTCACGGGAGAGCCTTCATTGCACTCAGGAAGACAACTAGTAGTTATTTCGTTCAGACGAAACACCTAACCCCCAAAACCCTTACTGTCCTTCTGCACTCGAATGCGGGGATCAATAACCCCATACAGGATATCTACCACAAAATTGGCAGTTACAAAGATCAGAGCCGTCACCAGAACCACTCCCTGGATCACTGGAAAATCACGCTTCAAAATGGCATTCAGGGCCAGTCGGCCGATCCCAGGCCAGTTAAAGATCGATTCTGTGAGGACGGCACCGGATAAATAGGATCCAAAATCGACACCAATGATCGTTATAACAGGTATTAGGGTGTTCTTTAAGGCGTGTTTGGTCACCACTATAAAATTTGACAGGCCTTTTGCTTTGGCAGTTCGAACGTAATCCTGAGACAGCACTTCCAGCATGTTTGCCCGGGTCACCCTGGCCAGGAAAGCAGCACTGCGGGTCCCCAGGGTTATGGCGGGTAAGATCAGGTAGGGCAAACAGCCATAGCCTGTTAGATAAGGCCACCCCACCGCCCGCGCTCCAATGATCAGGAGCAGCCCAACCCAAAACACTGGTGCTGAGACCCCTAACAGCGCAATCCCCATGGTGGTTCTATCCAGCCAAGAGTGAGGTTTTATGGCAGAGATCACGCCCACAGATATCCCCAGTAAAATGGAAATCGTCATGGCGCCCACAGCCAACAGCATAGTGGCGGGAAAGCGCTCCATGATCATGCCTGTTACCGATTTTTGTGAGATAAATGAGACCCCCAGGTTACCATGGACCAGATCCCATAGATAGTGTCCAAATTGTTTCCAAAGCGGGTCATTCAGGTGAAACTGTTCCCGTAATCGCTCCAGCGTTTCCTCGTCATATCGTTCTCCCACCATAGACAAGACCGGGTCACCCGGGACGATGTACATTAAAATAAAAGTCAGTAGAATAATACCGAGAATCACTGGCACCAGTTGGGCAAAGCGTTTGATAATGTATTGTAGCACTGGTGGGATATTAATGTCTGAAGGGAAAGGGGGAAGCAGAAAGTTGAACATTGAGCCCCGGGGAAATGTCCGTGCAGCGGTAAATAAACCGGACTTAGATAGACTCAATCTCCAGGTCTGTTAAAACCGGTCTGGCGCAATTTGCACTGAGTACTACCGAAGTGCTGAAATTAGCTTATAATCCCTCATGGCAGCCCTCGATCAAACCTTCCTCGTTAAATTGGCCTTGAGCTTTTTGATTGGCTCTATCTGGGTCACAACAGTTACTGTGATCGCAGAAAGGTTTGGCAGTAAAATTGGTGGGTTTATTGGCGGACTGCCTTCTACTATCGTAATTGCCCTGCTTTTTATTGGTCTTTCTCAATCGACAGCTGATGCGTCACGAGCGGCTATTATGATCCCCCTGGTCATGGGTGTCAATGGTGTCTTTATCATGATCTATCTTGCCCTGGTACGGCAGGGGGTGATCAAAGCACTGGGGGCTGGTCTTTTCTGGTGGTTTGTAGTCAATGGACTGGTTGTATGGCTTCAACTTGATGGTCTCTGGTTCTCAATAATCGGCTGGCTGGTCATGCTGGGTATAAGCTATTACATCACAGAATATATCATGACCATCGCCTCCAGGGGGGGCATCCGGGTTCCTTATACGCTTCAACAAATGTTAATGCGGGGGGTTGTAAGCGGATTTATCATTTCCATGGCGGTGCTGGTAAGCCGATTAGCTGGACCGGTCATTGGCGGGATTTTTTCGACTTTTCCAGTGGTCTTTATGTCAACTCTCTTTATTACCTACCGCACGGGTGGATGCGAGTTTTCACGGGCTGTGGCTAAAACTTTAATGCTTAGCGGGATGATCAATGTCGGGGTTTATGCCATTACTGCCCACTTTGCCTATCAACACCTTTCCCTGTTCCCCGGAACGCTTATTACCGTCCTGATTTCAGCCCTTTCAGCTCTGGGGACCTTTCGGATCATTCGTCGACGGTCATAGGTTCTGATCTCTTATTTTTTTGAGCGGATCTCAGAGACAATTACTTAAGTTAGAAGAGACAATATAATATGACATTAGTTATTTTAACTCAAACCGAACAGAAGCACTTGTTTGAGATGTTTAAACACCTCACCAGGCTTGGTGAACAGTATCCTTTGGCGCGGGAAGAGGCGATGACGGCTCTCAGGTGTCTTAAGGCAATCCATTCAAATGCTATCGAAGACAAGAGGGTTGACCGCATATTTTTACAAGTACTCCTCCATGGTGCTGGGATAGCGGAGAAATCTCATATCTCTATTGAGTATCAGAAGGCTTCCGTTGAACTTAAGGGTCAGGATTATATGCTAAAATGGCTTGAATCAGAGGCCTTGCAGAACACTGAACTATCCATATCAATGCTCCTTGAGATGCATCGCATGATGTTCGAGGACAGTTGGGCAGAGGGTGCCGGACAGTTTCGTCAATCCGATGTTAAAATTAACCTCATGAGTCACAAGCCTCCTCATTTTTCACAAATAGCACAACTTCTACATCAACAATTTACAGCAATAAATGAAAGTCTGTTTTCGCCTCGGCCAGACTCAGAGCACAATTTCTCCGAAACCCTTAATCTCTCGGCCAGGGCACATTACCTTGTTGCCAATGTCCATCCTTTTGATGATGGAAATGGTCGGATTGCACGTGCCTTAGGGGATTACATAATGCTAGTTCGTGGTTTCTATTACGATGTAATTATGACGGAATATAAAGACCATTATCTGGATTCACTTGAGGAGTGTAGCCTTTTGGATGCCACGCCTTTAAGTAATTTTTTGAAATATAGTTATTTGGAAACCTTACAACGAATCTTAGGTTTTTTTGAACTTGTTAGCAAAGGGAATAATAGAGAGGTTGGTGTATAGCGTACCTATGAGCAGTAATAATAATTCGGTGATAAAAAAATTCTTAAGCCTGGAGTCCAGCAGTGGTGTCTTGCTGATGGGGTCAGCAATTCTGGCAATGATAATAGCGAATTCTCCTTGGTCTAATGCCTATAATCTGTTTATTGATACTCCGGTTCAGATCAGAATTGGTGCCCTTGAAATTGCAAAACCGCTATTGCTTTGGATAAATGATGGTTTGATGGCTCTGTTTTTCTTGCTGGTAGGTCTTGAGCTTAAACGAGAAGTGCTTCAGGGAGAACTTTCAAGTATGAGAAAAGTCGCCCTGCCAGCTTTTGGTGCAATTGGGGGGATGTTAGTTCCCTCCCTAATTTATATTTTCTTTAATTATACTGATCCTGTTGCCATTAAAGGCTGGGCGATTCCTGCAGCAACAGATATTGCCTTCGCTCTCGGTATCCTAGCACTACTTGGCTCACGTGTCCCCGTCAGTATTAAAATCTTTCTTACATCACTTGCTATCTTTGATGATATTGGAGCTATCCTGATAATTGCTTTTTTTTACACGGCCAAGATATCGCTTCTTTCTCTACTTGTTGCCGGACTCTGTACGATTGGTCTCTATCTACTCAATAGACTGGGTGTAGAGCAGCGCAGCCCCTATTTGGGAATCGGTGTAGTCATGTGGGTGGCGTTGTTAAAGTCAGGTGTACACGCTACGTTGGCAGGCGTCATTCTTGCCATGTTTATTCCCCTTCAATCTCGAAAAAAGGTAAATCTATCACCGCTTAAGGAATTAGAACATGATTTGCATGCTTTAGTTGCTTTCGGTGTCCTTCCAATATTTGCCTTTGCAAACGCTGGTATTAGTCTGGTCGGTGTTGGATCAGAGCAGCTACTACATGGAGTCCCCGTTGGCATTACACTGGGGCTGTTTATTGGAAAACAGGCCGGTATAATTGGATTATGCTGGTTAGCTATAAAGCTTAGATTTGCGGATATGCTGCCTGGTGTATCATGGTTATCACTATATGGCACATCTGTTTTGTGCGGTGTTGGTTTTACCATGAGTCTATTCATTGGTTCTCTCGCCTTTGAAGAAACGGGGGTAAACTTATTATTTGATGAACGCCTTGGGATTATTATCGGTTCACTTCTCTCGGGCTTATGGGGGTATGGTATTTTGAAGTATTCCTTATCTTCAAACAATTTTCACCAGACCAGCTAATTGATATCGACTATGATATTTACTGTCTTGAACTTACAATTATTAGCATTTCATGATTCATTATGGGAATAGCAGCTGATCTTTCTATCGTTGTAGTGGCCGGTTTAGTTGGTGCGATAATAGCTCAGCAACTAAAACAGCCCTTGCTGTTGGGCTACATCTTGGCTGGGATTATCGTCGGGCCATATACTGGGATAGTTCCGATCACAGAAGTTCATAATATTGAACTGTTGGCAGAGATCGGTGTCGCCCTCTTACTTTTTGCCCTGGGAATTGAATTTTCTCTCAAAGAGTTAAAACCGGTTCGAGTTATCGCCCTCATAGGTACTCCGATACAAATAGTTCTTACTTTGGCTTATGGCCTAGCCATTGGACATTATTTACTTGGTTTGGAATTAATCCCCTCGCTTTGGCTAGGTGCGTTGTTCTCGCTATCTAGTACTATGGTGACCTTGAAAACTTTAATGAACCAGGGTCGGCTGGGCACTCTTTCTAGTCGCGTAATGGTTGGAATGCTAATTGTTCAGGATTTGGCCATCGTCCCGATGATGATTATTCTACCACAGTTAAATAATCAGGAAAGTGGTTTACCATTCCTTGGTTTGGCAGCTCTGCGGGCCGGGATCTTTCTCGGCGTGATGTTTTTTCTTGGAACCCGTGTTATTCCGCGACTCATGACCTACATCGCAGGCTGGAATTCGCGAGAACTATTTCTATTATCAATAACAGCCATGGGCTTGGGAATTGGCTACACAACCTATCTTTTTGGCTTATCGTTTGCCTTCGGAGCTTTTGTTGCTGGCTTGGTTTTAAGTGAATCGGATTATGGTCATCAAGCCTTGAGCGATATCATTCCCGTCCGTGATCTGTTTGTTCTACTTTTTTTCGTTTCAGTAGGCATGTTGTTCGATCCTGCTTTTTTATTTGCTAATTGGAAAATCGTACTTCTCGTTGTGTTTTTGATTTCTGTAGGGAAAGCATTTATCTTTGGGGTACTGGCTGCTTTGTTCCGCTACCGTAATGTGGTTCCTCTGGCTCTTGGTCTTGGACTTTTTCAGGTTGGAGAGTTTTCATTTGTTCTTGCTCGCGTTGGGTTAAGCACTAACTCCATCGACCGAGAACTCTATTCCCTGGTACTCAATATAGCCATTATAACAATGGTCCTTACACCGACCATCTCCAAGTTGAGCGCTCCGCTTTACGCACTCCGCAAGCGCTGGTTCAAACACGAGTCTCATCAAACCATTAATATCCCCAAGGCCGGAATGCACGACCATGTGGTTATCGCGGGGAATGGAAAAGTTGGGCAGTATATTGCACAGGTATTACAGCGACTAAACTTTGATTTTGTGTTAATAGAACTTGACTCTCGTCGAGTTGATCTTGCTAAATCAGCCAATCACTCTGTGATCTACGGCGATGCCAGTCAAGAAGTTGTATTAAACGCGGCAAATGTCAACACTGCTCGACTCCTGCTCGTGACTACACCCGCCAGTTTCACGACACAGTCTATCGTTGACCATGTACGTCGGATTAATCCAACCCTACACATTGTAGCCCGAGCTGAGGGCATAGAACAGATGAGGAACCTGTATGATCGTGGGGTTTACGAGGTAGTGCAGCCAAAGTTTGAGGCCAGCCTGGAAATTACGCGTCAGGCATTATTGCATTTAAACATCCCTGCGACCGAAATTCAAAAATTTACCGACGCCATCCGCAAAGAACTTTATACTCCACTCTATCAGGAACAGAAAAAACATGAGCTTCTTGCGCAATTAAAAGGTGCGAATCACTTGCTGGAATTAACCTGGGTTACCTTGCTTTCTGATAGCCCATTTATCGATCAGACCATAAAAGATCTGGCAATTCGCAATCGGACTGGGGCTTCCGTCGTAGGCGTGATGCGGGAGGGTGATTTTTCACCCAACCCAGGTCCAAACTATCGATTTGCTGGCGGTGATTTGGTGGCAGTGATTGGGAATGTTCAGCAGTTTGGTGTTTTTGAGACTCTGGCCAAGAAGGATACAGTGTAGCAAGGCAAAATAACTCGAAGCGATGAAATTAATTTCCAATAGATACTATGGGTCTATTTTTTACGGTTAAGCGAGGGGGGTCAAGATTGACTTGACACTAGCGGCGAGCTCAGCCAGCAGAGGAGGTTTTCAAGCAAAGTTTCTCGTCAGCGCCTTTTTTACACGAGCAGATTGCAATCCGATCGTACTATGATAACTTGCCTGTCAGAATGAACTCACAGCAAAAAGCAAAACCACCTGAATCAAAGCGCGTTGCCTCTGGCTTTAATCCGGCCCAATTGCTACTGGTGACACTGGCGGCATTTGTGGTGGTCATCGCCGGTATGCGAGCTGCCCAGGATATTCTGGTGCCCCTGTTGCTTTCCATTTTTATTGCCATAATTGTTTCACCCCTGTTAAACTGGCAGCGTAGTAAGGGCATCCCCACCTGGGCTGCCATTCTCTTTATTGTACTAACTATCATCGTTATTGGTTTTCTCATGGTGGTGCTGGTCGGTTCATCCCTAACCGATTTTTCCAGCTCACTACCAGCCTACCAAGAGGGTTTAAGAACCAAAACTGCCGAACTCTTGTCCTTTTTTGAATCTAAGGGGCTTAAAGTTGTTGACCAGACCTTTATGGAGTTGATCGATCCCGGCGCGGCCATGCGTCTAACATCCCGATTATTGACGGGTATGGGAAATTTGCTGGGGGACACCTTTCTGATTCTGTTGGTGGTCGTCTTTATGTTGTTGGAGGCTGCGACCTTCAGTAAAAAGCTGGAGGCTGCCATTGCGCCTGATTCTCCTCAGATGGATCGCTACAATTCTTTTCTAAAGAATATTAATCGTTATATGGTGATCAAGACCTGGACCAGCCTGGGAACCGGGATCATCGTGTCCATTTGGCTCACGATCTGGGGGGTCGACTACGCCCTATTGTGGGGGCTGGTGACCTTTATGTTCAACTATATTCCCAATATTGGATCTTTTATGGCCGCCATTCCACCAACCTTGTTAGCCCTCATTCAGCTTGGTCCCTGGACCGCCCTGGCTGTGGCCCTGGGCTATCTGGTGGTGAATCTTTCCATTGGTAGTTTTCTCGAACCCCGACTCATGGGAAAAGGACTTGGGCTTTCAACCCTGATTGTTTTTCTTTCCCTTTTATTCTGGGGTTGGGTCCTGGGTCCTGTTGGGATGATCCTGTCGGTGCCTTTGACCATGACCATGAAGATCGCCCTGTCCAGTTTTGAGGAAACTCAGTGGTTGTCCACCATGCTTGGTGGGGCTTCACGGGCCACAAAATAACCTCTGATATTGTAGTTGAGATCTTGCATGCAACGTCTCTGCATTAGCCGTATAATTGACGCAAAACTTTCAACGATTTCATGCCCCGGGTTGATTCAATGTGGTAAAAAGTATATCGCCATAAAAAATCCCAGAGACTACGACGCTCGGAAGGATTGAGACTGATCTGACCAAGATCATCCCCGGAAGACTGCAGTAAATATTGGGTGATCTCAAGGATCGACCCTGAGACAAAAATTGAATCCTGGCTGGGTTGGTGACATTTCACACACTCCAAATGAGGACTGGCAACCCCAAGTGACCCACCAGTCTCCAGGGGCGCCTGACAGACCGAACAGTGTCTGACATGAGGATGATAACCAAGTTCCTTTAAAAGCTGTAAGTGGAAGAACCAAAAAGCTCTGGCTGAAGATATATTCCCATCACTGAGTCGGGATAATGTATCAGCCAGCAATTGGAATAATTGCGGATGGGTTTGTTCGTCTTCGATAGACCGATCCAACAACTCTACGACTACCTGGGCCAGGGTTAGCCGATCAAAATCCTCCTCCAGGCCAAAAAAGCCGTTGACCAGCTCTCCAGACTTGAACATTTGCAGACCAGAATTTGGTTTTTTGTAGTAAATGACCTGCAGATGGCGGGTTGGTTGAAAAAGTCCCATTACTTTGCTTTTGGGTGACCGTACGCCCTTGGCGATCAACTTCAGCCGACCGACCTCTCGTGAGTAGAGGGTGATGATCTTGCTGGTGTCACCATGGTTCAAGGTCTTTAAAACAATGGCTTCTACTTTTTCAATCATAATGTCAGCAACCCTTTAATAAGCAACCACGGTTTATACAGATTACCGGGATTGTTCTGTTGCGAAACCAGGTCCCAAAAGAATCTCGGAGTCGACCGTCGTGTCGCGTAGAACCGGTATATTATCCTCAAGTTAGCTACGCTTTTTACGTCTGACAATTTAACCTCCGGACAAAGATCACCGCTGACAGCATGGCCAGGGACCCAAGAATAAATATCGGGGCATAGCCAAACCCAGGCGATGACAAATCCTAAGATCAGGTTCCCGCCAGGTTCGCTGCAATCAACCCCATGGCTTCCTGGCCCAGAATCCTGATATCATTCTCGATCTCATCACCCTCCAACTCTTCTGCGGTGAACCAGCGCAACTCCAGGCTCTCCCCAACATCCGGCGTGACTTCAAAGGAGCTTGCCCGGGCAAAATAGATCAGATCAATATGTTGATGGAAGGGATTGATGTTTTCCAGTAATAAATGATGCGGACCTGGTATTTCCCGGGCATTCTCTGATTGAATTGTCGGTTGGTCGTGGATCAGTTCAACACTCAGGCCGGTCTCTTCTTTTACCTCCCGCAGGGCTGCGCTATGCGGTAATTCATCTCGGTCAATATGTCCTCCAGGTGGCAGCCACATCTTGAGACTTCGATGAAGGTGCAATAAAGTTTTGTTTTGATGAACCACAAAGGTGGTGGCTGTAAAATGACGAGTGATTTCCATTTGGGCTCCAATGCTTCAATTCAGGGGTGGTAAAATGGTTCACCGGGAGCTTCTTTTCAAGTGAAGACATTGGTCAGACCATGTTTCTGTCACATCCAACTGTAAGGTCCAGCTGCTGTGCGGTATCATACGGCCTGGAGGACAAGCTGATTCCAGATAGGAAAAAGACCCTCTGGCGTTTAACTTTTATGTCTTTGATTTAGGAGCCTGTTAACGTTTTGATCTTGTACCTGAGAAAATGCTTAAAACCAATACTTGCCCCGGGGGTTATATTGCTGCTGCTGCCCCTATTTATGGTTCAAGGTCAACGAATCCACGTTAATCCCGACACGCGTATGAAGGCTGTTTTTCTGATCAATTTTACCCAGTATATCAGCTGGACAACTCTGGATACTGCCAAAGCATTTACGATTGGGGTTTATGGTCTGGATGAAATTCTACTGCCCCTGAAACAGATGTCCCGTGAAAGAAAAGCTACTGGTCAGGTGGTTAATGTCAAGCGGGTTTCTTCCATAAGTGAGATCGAAGCCTGTGAAATATTATTCGTACCCATCGCTCAAACTGAAGCTTTTCATAAGTTGCGCCCAAATATTCCTCCTGAAAACATTCTGATTGTGGGTGAATCTCTGGGATTTGCCTCCAGTGATGGTGCCATCAACTTTATAAAGCGGGATGGAAAGATCAAGCTTGAGATCAACCGCAAGGCGCTGGCCGAAGCGAAATTATCGGCCAGCTCCCATTTGTTAAAGCTTGCCATTCTTGTTGGAGAGGAGGATACTACCGGTCGTGATTAGGTTTCGCCATTTATCCATTAAAACAAAACTTATCTCAATTCAGCTTATCACAACGTTCTTTGTGCTGGTCCTTTTTGTCGGATTTTTTCTGTTTATCCAGTACCGACAGGCTGAGGAAGCCTCCACTGGTCGCCTGTCTGCATTAGCCGAAATTCTTGGTTCGAACAGCGTTGCCGCCCTGATGTTCTTTGACAATGACGCTGCCGAGGATGTCCTGGAATCTTTAACCACTCAAACGGATATCCTTAATGCCATAATTTATGACCACAATGGCCAGCTTTTCGCTACCTATGACAAGCCGGGCGTTCCAGCTTTTCCTTTTGCTGATGTGTCTGATGCTTCGCCGGTGGTTGATCCTGAATATTTTATTTTCACCCAAAAGATAGTTTTTGACAAGCTGACCGTTGGTTGGATAGCCTTAAGGCTGGACTCTTCTTATAAAAAGCACCAACTCATTGGGGCTCTCAGGCAATCACTTTTCATTTTTATGGTTGGTCTGTTTTTGGCGGCTCTGTTGTCCATCAGGGTTCAAAAATCTATTTCTGATTCCATTCTGAGCCTGGCGAAAATTACTCAGGAGGTGCGAGAGACTGGTAATTATTCTCTGCGGGTCGTCGGGAAGTCCCGGGACGAGATCGGAACCCTGGTTGAAGGCTTTAACGCCATGATGGAAAAAATCTCACATAATGAAAAACACCTTGAAGACCTGGTTAACGAACGAACAATTGAGCTTGAAGCTGCAAAAACCAAAGCCGAGGAATCAGACCATTTGAAGTCAGCTTTTCTCGCTTCAATGTCCCATGAGCTGCGAACCCCCTTAAATTCTATCATTGGTTTTTCCGGCATCCTGTTACAGGAAATGGCCGGTCCATTGAATGCTGAACAAAAAAAGCAGTTGAGCATGGTCAAGAGCAGTTCTTCCCATTTACTTGACCTGATCAATGATGTGCTGGACATCTCCAAGATTGAATCTGGTCGACTTCAGGTTTATGAGGAGTCATTTAAAATAGACCTGTTGATCATTATGGCGGTTAGCACATTGCGGCCCTTTGCTGAGAAAAAGGGTTTAACGCTTGATTATGAGATCCCGGCGGATCTTCCTAAAATACATAGCGATAAGCGCCGTCTGGAACAGGTCCTGATCAACCTAATCAACAATGCCATCAAGTTTACGGACAAGGGGTCAATAAAAGTGATCTGCACCCGAGAGAAAAACTCGCTTTCCATTGCGATTATGGATACCGGGATGGGTATAAAGGAGTCAGACCTGGAGCATATTTTTCAGTCATTTAGACAGGTTGACAGCGGTCTGGATCGGATCAGAGAGGGATCTGGACTTGGTTTGGCTATCTGTAAAAGGCTAACCGAGCTCCTGGGTGGCACGGTCACTGTTGAAAGTCAATTAGCTGTCGGCAGCACCTTTACGGTGGTTTTGCCGTTTGAGATGGAGGCACAGCAGAGTGAAGATTAAGACGCTGATCATTGAAGACAATGAGAACAATATGTACCTGACATCCTTCTTGCTTGCAAATAATGACCATGAGGTTCATCAAGCCTTTGATGGTCAAGAGGGCGTTGAAATGGCCCGCAAGATCCTGCCAGACCTGATTCTCCTGGATATTCAGTTGCCGAAAATGAATGGTTACGATGTGGCCCGGGCGCTTAGGGCAGACAGCGCTCTTGAGTCAACTCCCATTGTGGCCATCACATCATATGCCATGCCTGGGGATAAGGAGAAAGCTTTAAAGTCCGGCTGCAATGGGTACATTAAGAAACCCATCGATCCAGATACTTTTATTTCTGAGATAGAGGGATATTTAGGGGACTCATAACATGAAAAAAATTCTACTGGTTGACGACAAACCGGAAAACCTGTACCTCCTGGAGACCCTGCTTACACATAATGGTTTTGCGGTTGAGAAGGCTTCAAACGGTGAAGAGGCTCTGGAGCTGGCGCGCAAAAACACACCTGATATGATAGTTGCTGACGTACTAATGCCTGTGATGGATGGTTTTGAGCTCTGTCATAAAGTAAAAACTGATCCGCTAATGAACAAAGCGGCCTTTATCTTTTATACAGCTTCTTATCTTGATAAACGTGATGAAGAACTTGCTTTGAGCCTGGGTGTAGATCGCTATTTATTAAAGCCTCAAGATCCGGATGTACTGCTCAAGGTCTTCAATGAGGTCTTTGATGAATACCAGGAAGGAAAAGAAGATAGTGTCATACCCTTCCCCAGGGAAAAGGATTATCTAAGAGAGCACAATGAGTCGCTGGTTCGCATGCTGGAGAAAAAGATCGAACAGCTTAACAAGACCCGGCTGGGACTGGAAGTTGAAGTTCAGGTTCGCAAAAGAACAGCAGAAGAACTAAAGGCATCATTGGTGGAGAAAGATATTCTGCTGAAAGAGCTCTATCATCGCACCAAAAACAACCTGCAGGTCATTGTTGGATTGTTCGATATCCAGTCCCGGAAAATGGCTGATAAGTCCATCGAAACCGTTTTCAAGGAAATGAGTAATCGGATCTATAGTATGTCAATGGTGCACGACTTGCTTTATCGTACAAATAACCTGTCCGAATTAAAGCTGGACCTCTTTTTATCTAAACTTGCCACCCAACTGATAGCACTCTATGAAACGGATAGAACTGAAGTGTCGTTGGAGTTGGGTATTGCGTCTATTCCCGTAAATCTTCAGCTTACAGTTCCTTTGAGCCTGGTGATTAATGAGATCATTTCTAATTCATTGACCTATGCTTTTTCAGGACAAGCCAAGGGACAGATCACCATTAAGGCGCGACGTGATGGCGAAAATGGACTTGTGCTTATTATTGGCGATGATGGAGCTGGATTGGAAAGTAACTATAGCCCGTTAAAAAGTGATTCGCTGGGGATGCACATTATTCGTACAATTGTTGAAAATCAATTGTCTGGAGAACTGAGGATTGATAGTACTGAGGGCCTGGTGTATACCCTTATTTTACCGGACATGCTGGCCGTTGATTAACGTGTTTCATATTCCTGAATATTCAACTAATACAAACTCTGATAGTTATGCCTTTTATGGACATCCAGAGTTTTTAGTTAAGCCTTTCTCCTTACATCTGTTATTATTCTTGTTTTATATCGCTTCTTTAATAGTCTTCTAGGATATCTATTTAACTTTAACGATATGTTTTTTATGTCGAATATATTGTTCAATTATAACTTAAGGTCATTTTTGTGAAATCCTCCGTCTATCCGATTCCTGAGATATCAACCACCCCGGTTTTTCAGTTTTATGTTGGCTCTTACACAGATGGTGGCAGTGAGGGCATTTATACTTACTTGCTGCATTCTGATGGCAGTTTAACCAATTTGGGATTAGCGGCTAAAACAGAAAACCCTTCTTTCCTGGCATTAACCGATGATAAAACAACACTGCTTGCTGTTAATGAAATCGACCATGGTCCGGATACGGGGCTCATTGAAGCGTTTTCTGTCGTTGACAATAAACTCCGCTTAATAAGCCGGCAACTCACCGGCGGTAATGATCCTTGTTTCGTCTCGGTTAATAAAAGTGGCTTTGTTCTGACTGCCAATTACACTGGCGGAAGCATTGGGTTGTTAAAACTGGATAATGTGGGAGGATTGTCAAAACTTGATTCCGTAGTACATTCTTCACTCAATACAGATCTCGGTGAAC
>JAJRSW010000034.1 GCA_024278595.1 Fidelibacterota bacterium
AGTCCTTCGACTGAGCTCAGGGACCACCCATCGAAATGGCGCGGAGTGTTGTTAGTTATTGCTTTATGTGTATTTGTCGCAAGTAGTTGTATTTAATGATTATAGGGCATATTTTGTGATTTTCTAAATACTTTTTGCGAGCTCATCAACATTCGTTAATCGCCATTCTGGCTTCAAAAAAAGAAATTGCCACGCCCTTTAGACCGCAAACACCCCTCCACCATCTACGGATAGTTCAGCTGGAGCGCTGTCCCCAATGCAATTTCTTCCTCAATTTCTCATAAAAGGTATTATCCGGCGTGACCACCAATTGAATTCGGTATGAACTGGGTCTGATACGGATCCGCAAACTGGAATCGATCTCGCGGGTATTTTTACCATCAATATGCAGACTGGCTTGACTGTCGGAGGTTGCCAGGTTGATATATATTTTTTTTTCACCCGTCAGGACAACTGGTCTTACTGAAAGCGTGTGGGCTGAGATGGGAGTAATGAGAATGGCATCCAGACTTGGATCAATAATGGGTCCTCCGGCAGATAGGGCGTAGGCCGTGGAGCCGGTAGGGGTGGAAATGATCAAACCATCAGCAAGATATCGATTTAGCAGTTCATCGCCAACCCTGACCTCCAGAGGGAGCAGGTTGAATATATCCGCTCGTTCAATAACCACATCATTGAGTGCCCATAAGGTTTCCTCACTGCCATCTGGAAATTCCAGCCGACAATTCAGAACCATGCGTTCTTCGATATGGTAATGGCTTTTCATGATATTCCCCAGACCGGAGCGCCAATCACGTTCCAGGCTGGTGAGAAAGCCCAGGCTGCCGAGATTTATACCCAGAATGGGAATGGGAGTACGCATGACCGCCTGGGCAGCCGACAGCAGGGTTCCATCGCCACCGATGGAGATGATAAAATCAGTGTCTCGGGGAATCTGATCCTTTGTGATAACATGAACCTTGGGGTTATCCATATCCAGCAAGTCCGCAAAGCTGTCAAGCAAATAAGCTTCATGACCATCTGAAAGCAATACCTCCAGAATCTCTGTTACATGTCGGCTGATCTCAACATCACTCTGAAAGCCCCATATCGCAAATTTCATTTGACCACCTAATCAGTCTTAGTCAAGGGGTTGCTTCTGCCATTCGCCAGCAGAGTTCTGGACAAGTTTATCGATTTTCTGCCGGGCAGTATCCAGGCGCTTTCGACATAACTTGATCAGTTTCAAGGCGGCTTCATTATGCTGGATGGCATCGTCCAGATTCAGATCCTCACTCTCAAGTCTGGCAACCAGAGTCTCTAGTTCACCCATGAGAACTTCGAATGTCTTCTCTTTTTCACTCATAATTAAATTTAGACTCTCCCAGTGGTTGATGTTACGTTATTTTTTTGGGATTGACCTTTTTAATGGTCGTCTGCACATCACCATCCTTTAGCCTGATGCGCACAGCATCTCCCCGATTCACCTGTTTTACAGATTGGATGATCTGCCCGTTCTCCTGACTCACGACAGCGTAACCCCGCTCAAGGATCGCCAGCGGATTTAAAGCCTGAACCTGTTGTTCCAACCCTGTTAGTTTGCTTAGCATCAGATTTATTTTCTCAGCGGACGACCTGAATGATCGATCCTGCAACTGATCCAGTCGTTGAAGCGATTGCTCGATCATTAAGACCGGACGTTTTAAGGCATAGGAATTTTGAAGAGCCTCCAACCGCTGCCTATTACGATCTACCCGATGACTGATGGTCTTATGGAGCGTGTGACCCATATTGATCAACCTTGACATCAGCTCATGACTATCAGGAACCACCAGTTCCGCCGCTGCTGAGGGAGTGGGTGCCCGGTGATCGGCAGTAAAGTCACTGATGGTCGTATCCGTCTCATGACCCACCCCACTCACGATCGGTATCGTAGAAGCAGCAATCGCGCGGGCGACCTGTTCTTCATTAAAGGCCCAAAGATCTTCCAGAGAGCCACCTCCCCGGCCAACTATTAGTACCTGGCAATCAGCCCGTTGATTAAAATCTTCAATGGCCTGAGTAATTTCGGAAGCAGCTCCTTCACCCTGGACCCGGACCGGTATGAGCAATACTTCAGCCAGCGGAAATCGACGACTCAAAATATTGAGCATGTCCCGAATGGCTGCTCCAGTTGGCGAAGTTATGATACCAATTCGTTGTGGATAAGCAGGCAGGGGTCGTTTCCGAGCAGGATCAAACAGACCTTCGGTCGCTAACTTTTTCTTAAGCGCCTCGAATGCCAGATGCAGATCTCCCTGTCCGGCAGGCAGCATCTGATCAACGATCAATTGATAGCGGCCCTGAGGTGGGTAAACAGAGATCCGACCATGGACGGTGATCTCCATCCCATGCGAGATCTCAAATCGGACCGATCCATTCTGGCGACGAAACATCACGGCCCCGAGTTGGGCCGAGCGATCTTTTAAACTAAAATACCAGTGCCCGGAACTGTGCCGGGTCAGATTTGAGAGCTCACCTTTCACCCAAACTGAAGAAAAGTCTGCTTCCAGAGTGTGTTGAATGTGACCCGTTATCTGGGATACTGAGAGTGTGTTATTGAGCTCCAAGGCTTGAGCCATAATACTTTTTAAAACAAAAAGAGGGCAACAGATACAGATCTGCCACCCTCCATATAATGATTTGAGAAAGTCCTAACGGATCTTTTTCTTCTGACGATTTGAACGTAAACGCTTTTTGCGTTTGTGTGTTGCGATCTTACGCCGCTTCCGTTTTTTTCCACAAGGCATGTAGCTTCTCCTCTTTCAATGCGCGGCGAATATAAGCCCCCAACCATAGTTCACAAAACAATTTATCGTTGCTGATGATCAGCTATTCTCTGGCCATGAGAGACACATTGACCCGTTCGCGTAATAGCCGGGAAGGTTTAAAAACCGGTACATAGCGGGCTGGCAAGTTCACAGCTTCACCTGTTCCGGGATTTCTAGCCTGTTTGGGAGCCCGTTTTTTTACTCCAAAGCTACCAAACTTGCGAAACTCAACCCGACGACCATCGACCATGGCCTCGGCCAGGGTTGTGAGAAAGGCATCGATGACAGCCTCGGTCTCTACCTTGGTCAATCCGGTTCCACTTGAGATAATATCGACCATGTCTGCTTTGGTCATGCTTTCCTCCTTCTCTAATAGGGGATGCGATACTGTAAATTAATGCTTTCAGCGGATTGCCATCCTGGCAGGGCCGTACTTACATCTTCCTTGAGAATGGTCCACCAGGAGCGTCTGGGCTGCACTGGATACAGCAGCGGACTGTCCGCGGGAATACCAGTTAGCTTACAAAGTGCCCGTCGGGCATCCTCAAATGTTCCCACAGTATCCACCAGTCCGAATTTAAAAGCCTGTCTACCTGTAAAGACCCGGCCATTGGCAAGCACCTGCATATTGATCTCGTCAATACCTCTCTCCCTGGAAACCACTTCTGTGAACTGGCTGTAAACATCATCGATGAGTTCCTGGTAATAGGCTTGTTCGCCAGCTGTCATCTCTCTGAAAGGTGATCCGGCATCTTTAAATTCCTGAGATTTGATCACCCGCATGCCAATGCCGACCTTTTCCATGAGATCTGAATAAATAGGAAATTGCATGATCACACCAATACTGCCAGTTAGGGTACCGGCATTTGCATAAATGGTATCCGCACCCAATGCCGCATAGTAACCTCCTGAAGCAGCCACACTGGACATACTCACGAATATGGGTTTATCCCCATTTTCACGTAAGTTTCTGATTGCCTGATATAGTTCCTGGGAGGGTGCCACCTGACCACCTGGTGAATTGATGGGGATCAAGATTCCGGCCACTCGGTTATTCTTTGAAAAATCTTTGAGGGTCTCGATCCATTTTCGTGACGAACTGATCTCGCCCTCGATGGGGTGCACAGCAATGCGACTCTGCCGGTCAAACCATTTCTCACCCTTATTTTTCCGCGAGACCATCACGATCAACAGGATCATGACGATGATGATGATCCCCCCATAAATACGATTCTTCTTCCGGTAGGGATTATCCATTACTCTTCTTGGTATAGAGGGTTAATTTTTGTCCGGGATAGATATGCTCGCCGTAGCGTAATCCATTCCAATACCGGATCCTTTTAGCGGTGGTATGATGATTTTCAGCGATCTGCCCCAGGGTATCCCCTCTTTTTACTTTATAGATCTGCTTCACATAGTCCGATGAACTGGGAGCTGATCCCCGCGCTTTACTGCTCCTCGCGGCCGTGTAGCGTTTGGGAGTAGGAATTACCAGTTTTTGTCCCACTGATAAACGGTTTCGGTTTTTGATCCGATTCGCCTGAACCAATTTTGTCAGGGACACACTATACCGACTTGCAATGACTGAAAGAGTTTCACCCCGCCGCACATAGTGAACCTGATAATCGATCTTATCGGATGTGGGGATAGCTGCCACTGTCCTTCTCTGAATATTGCCCCTGCCCAGGGGAACCTTCAGTGGGTACGGGGTTTTCGAGGGTGGTGTCACCCCTTGACGAAGTTCAGGATTGTAGGTTTTTAATTGCTGATAATCCACGCGCAGGGCAATTGCCAGCTTATCCAGATCCAAACTTCGATCTATATCAATGACCTCGTATTCCCAGTCGCTGAGTTCCTTCAACTGAAAGCCATAACTCTCCGGGTCACGACAGATAATGGCCGCTGCCAGAACAGTGGCCACATAGTTTCGGGTCTGTCTTGGCAGGGTGATCATCCGCCAATAATCGCGATGACCCTCACGTCGAATGGTTCTGCGAACCCGACTCTCTCCAGTATTGTAACTGGCCATGGCCAGGTACCAATCATCGAATTCATCATGCAATGCCTTGAGATATTGGGCGGCCGCATGGGTTGATTTTACCATGTCCCGACGTTCATCCACCCACCAGTCACGTTTCAATCCGTATCTGCGACCGGTTGCTGAGATAAATTGCCAGGGACCAACGGCGTGAGCATAAGAATATGCTTTGGGATTTAGCCCCGATTCGATCATGGCCAGGTAGATCAGTTCTTCAGGAAGTCCATAAGAAGCCAGGATGGGGCGAATAGTGCTGGCATATTGGGAATACCGATCCAACCAGATTTGGAATTCCGAATGTTTTCTTTCCCCCAATAATTTGATCATGGTTTTCACGCTACTGTTCA
>JAJRSW010000035.1 GCA_024278595.1 Fidelibacterota bacterium
AGTGATGAGCGGATGGTCATGAAAAAACTGGTCACCCATTTCCGTCGAATTATCAGCCCTGCTATCCTGGCCAGAGCTCAGACCTTTGGGTTTGATCTCCAGGCATTGATCACTTTTGCTTCCCTGGTTGAGAAAGAAACTGCACGAGCTGATGAACGCAGGCTGGTAGCCTCGGTCTATCACAATCGCCTTAAAAAGAATATGCTCCTGGGCTGTGATCCTACTTTGATCTATATGCTGGTTCAGCGGGGTGAGTGGGATGGCAATATCAGACGTAAGCACTTCTCCATAAAGGACCCCTATAACAGCTATCTGTATCGCGGGCTGCCCCCTGGACCTATTGCCAATCCCGGACTGGCGAGTATTCTGGCCAGCCTAGAACCGGAAGACTCCCAATTCCTCTATTTTGTGGGTAAAAATGACGGTACCGGATCTCACGATTTTTCAAAAACACTACGCGAACACAATAATAAAGTGAATCGCTACCAACGTCGGAGACATAATTAATGAGTAATGTTCTGGCCGGTCTGAACCCCCAGCAACAAGCGGCTGTTCAAGCTCTGGAAGGACCAGTTCTGATCTTTGCCGGTGCTGGCAGTGGTAAGACCAGGGTTCTGACCCATCGAATTGCCAACCTGATTTACAGTGATACAGCAGCTCCCCATGAGATCCTGACTGTTACCTTCACTAATAAAGCTGCCGGGGAAATGCGTGAACGGATCAAACGAATTCTGGGTGATGATCTTGCCCATGTTAACATGGGGACCTTTCACTCAATCTGCGCCCGGATTCTGCGTCGTGAAGCACTCTATATTGGCTATGAACAAAGCTTTAGCATCTATGATGATGAGGATGGTCAGAAGGTTGTAAAAAAGATCCTGAAAGATCTGGATATTTCTACTGATATTATTAAACCTAATTCAGTGTTTTATGGTATCAAGCAGTTCAAATCTCAAATGATCTTCCCGGCTGAAGCAGCAGATCTGGCGCTTTCCAGCTATGATGAGCGGGTTGCCATGATATACGCTATTTATCAGACAGAGTTAAAAAACAGTAGCGCCATGGATTTTGACGACCTCTTACTAAAACCCCTGGAGTTGTTTGAAAAGAATCCCCATATCCTGAAAAAATATCAGGATCACTACAAATACATCATGGTTGATGAGTACCAGGATACCAACAAGGCCCAATTCTTGTTCGTAGAGGCTTTAAGTCGCGAACATAGAAATCTGTGCGTTGTGGGTGATGATGATCAGTCCATTTACGGTTGGCGGGGCGCAGACATTGGCAATATCCTGGATTTTCAACAAGTTTTTCCGGGTGCCCGGATATTTAAGCTTGAGCAGAATTATCGATCCACCAAAACCATACTGGGGGCTGCCTCAGCCGTCGTTTCCCGCAATGAGAATCGGGCACCAAAAGAGTTGTTTACTGAAAGTGGGACAGGGGAGTTGATCAAGGTGTTGGAAGGGCGGAATGAGTTGGATGAGGGGCGCTTGATCGTGGATGAGATTCAATCGATCTGTCGCCGGAACAATCATGGGTTTCAGGATGTAGCACTTCTTTACCGTACCAACGCCCAATCACGCCCACTTGAAGATGTTTTGCGGCGCAACGGCGTTCCCTATCAGATCATCGGGGGCACAAGATTCTATGATCGTCTGGAAGTCAAAGACGTGCTGGGTTATTTCCGCCTCATTGTAAATCCACTTGATAACGTGAGTTTTATGCGCGTGATCAATAAGCCCACACGGGGGATTGGCAAGACCAGTCAGGAAGCCATTGCAGCCTTTGCTGCCAACCAGGGTATTTCGCTGTTCAGTGCCGCTACCCGGGCCCAAGAATTTAACCTCCCTGCCAGGGCCTTCAATCGTACTATTGAATTTGTCAAGTTGATCGGTAAATATTCAAGCTTGTTGAGTGAATTGAACCTGGAAGAATGGGCTCGCGTTTTTGTGGATGATTTGGGGATCGTGAATCTCTATAAGGCAGACGCAACCGCTGAAAGTGAATCCCGAATTGATAATATTTATGAACTGTTATCCGCCATCTCTGAATATGCTCAAAGGGCAACAGAACCAAGCTTGACCGGGTATATGGAAGAGGTCTCATTACTAACTGATATCGATAAGTTTAACCGTGATAAACACCAGGTCACCTTAATGACTCTCCACAGTGCCAAGGGTCTGGAATTTCCCATTGTTTTTCTCACAGGAATGGAAGACGGACTCTTCCCGCTACAGCGTTCAACTGAAGCACCGGACACACTTGAAGAAGAACGCAGATTATTTTATGTAGGCTTGACACGCGCCATGGAACGTGCATATTTAAGTGGTGCTCAAATGAGACAACGTTTTGGGGAAACAATGTACAGTAAGCCCTCACGTTTTCTGGAAGAGATACCAGCGAACTTACTTGATTATGCGACGCGAACCATCAGCGAGGATTCTTTTCCGGAATATCGCCGAAAACCGAAAGTGAAAGTGACCCGAACCAAGACCATCAAACCAGTGTCCAGGAATCAAAGTACGAATATGCAGCGTGCTCTGGGTACGCTGAATCAGCGTGAGCCGGGGGTCTATGAGGCTGGAATGGAAGTCGAGCACAAGATCTTTGGCAAAGGCAAGATCCTGAATGTTGAGGGTGCTGGCCCAGAAGCCAAGGTCACGGTCATGTTTCAGGGGAATGTCAAAAAGAAACTCATCGCAAAATTTGCTAACCTGGATGTCACCGATTAAGCTTGCCTACGTGGCATAAGTTAAATCCTACTAAAAATTGGGGAGGCAGAATTTACCATCACTATTTATGGTGTAAGGAATTGCCATTGATCTTAGATCCTTCCCCCTTCAGGTTCAGGAAGCCTAGCCAGACAGTATATTTTTTGGTCTTTCTGAGTGAGTGAAACGGTGGAAGAATCTCGCTATTAGGGGCAACCCGTCATCATTAACCCTAGATCCTTCACTGGCGTTCAGGAGGGCTAAGCTGGGGTGGTATTCTCAACTTGGATGGTTTCGATCATCGAAATGGTTATAATAAAAGAAACTGCAACAATGTGACATTTTTGAACCGTGTATATTCACGGTGGGTACCGCCCTTAAAGATCAGACTTCCTTGATCCCGGTAGGGAAAGGCCTGTCTTAGCAGTAAGGAGATGAGGTTCCCGTTTAGTAGGTCTCGTTCAAAAAATACCGACATTATTGCAGCCAAAGTTTAGAAAAAGCAGGGCCTGAAAATTTGCTCGTTAAAGACTCCTGAATTTAGCCGGTTACCAGCCAAACTCAAAGGCTAAATTATCAGCTGTTTGGTGGGATTGCTGCCAACCACTAACACCCAACCCCTACCTGTCAGAAAGGACATCCTCTCCCTCAGACTTGGCCACAATAACCGCACCCATGGTATCACTGGTAATATTGACAACCGTCCGGAACATGTCCAGGGGACGATCCACGGCCAGCATAGTGCCCACAATAATGGCCGCCTGGGGGTGGTTCCCCAGACTAACTGCATCCAATACGATAAAAATCATTACCAGTCCAGCTGAGGGTATGGCCGCAGCCCCAACTGAGGCTAGGAAGGCAGTAATGACTACCAGTAATTGTTGAGTGATGGTCAAGTCAAATCCCAGAGCCTGTGAGATAAAAAGGACTCCCGCACATTCATAAAGCGCCGTTCCGTCCATATTTATGGTGGCCCCCAGTGGCAGAACGAAACTGGTGACCTTATTGGAGACACCGGCCTTATTTTCAATACAGTCCATGGTCACCGGTAAGGTTGCTCCTGAGGAGCTGGTAGAAAAGGCAGTGGCCATGGCAGACGCGATCGCCTTGTAATGTTTCATGGGATTGATGCGGGTGAACAGCCAGAATACCAGAGGTAACACAACGAAAATGTGCAGGGTTAACCCGGCAGTGATGGTCACCATATACCAACCCACAGCTTTGAATAAAGTAAATCCGGTACTGGCTACCGCTTTGGCGATGAGTCCAAAGACACCAAAAGGCAGAAACATGATCACACCCTGGGTCATCTTCATCATGACCTTGAAGAAGGTATCAAAGAGATCCTTGGTCACCTTGTACTGCTTTTCAGGCAAAGCCGTGATGGCCATACCCAGAACTATGGAAAAGAAAATGACGGCCAGTACATCCCCGTTTGCAGCCGCCTGGATCGGGTTTGTGGGGATCATGCGCAGTAGAATATTCCCTAAACTCCCGGGCTGACTCAAACTGGAAGGATCAAAATCCTGCCCACCGGCATGAATATCTACACCCACACCTGGTTGGATGATATTGGTCAGGGTCAAGCCAATGAGGATCGCCAGCATGGATGTCAGGAAATAATACCCGAAGGTTTTTGCACCCAGACGCCCCAGGCTTTTATTCTCACCGATCCCGGCGACCCCTGAGGTAATGGAAAAGAAAATAAGCGGGATGATTACCATCTTGAGCAAGCGCATGAACATATCGCCTATGGGAGCCACATTCATGGCGGCTTCACCCAGGAGTAGGGCATAAATGATCCCGGCACCC
Source organism: Fidelibacterota bacterium (assembly GCA_024278595.1). GTDB lineage: Bacteria > Fidelibacterota > UBA8477 > UBA8477 > JABMPR01 > JABMPR01. The sequence continues at coordinate 4,530 of JAJRSW010000035.1, forward strand.
ATCCCGATAAAGACCTTCCAGTACAACTCAAGATTCCAAAACTTCATAAATGCCTGACGCAAGATCGACATGTGATCATCCTTTATGCTTTATATGAGTGCCATTAACTTGGACAATATAGAAGTCTGCGGGAGTTAAAGCATCAGTCAATTTCGTCAGGCCAAGCGAAAATATACCAGACCCATGACCCAAACTATCCTGAATAATTCATAGCCACGAAGTCACGAAGGCACAAAGTTTTAAAAAATATATGCTTAGCAAAAATTATCCCTCACAGATGCAAATAATTCTGTTTAAAATGACCTTGTTCATAACTTTAATAATCTTCGTGGCTTAGTGTGTTCGTGGCAATAATTCATG
>JAJRSW010000036.1 GCA_024278595.1 Fidelibacterota bacterium
AAAGTTTTAAAAAATATATGCTTAGCAAAAATTATCTCTCACAGATGCAAATAGTTCTGTTTAAAATGACCTTGTTCATAACTTTAATAATCTTCGTGGCTTAGTGTATTCGTGGCAATAATTCATGAATAATGCAGGTTAGCGAGTCATGAATCTGATAAAACCACATCCAGGTGCAAACGCTATGACCAAATTCAAAAAGATACTAAGGATTCAGAGTTGCTGGAACAAATTAAATTTTTCCACATCTATAGACCGTATCCAAATCCTTTCAATGGTGCTATTAAAATTATGTTTGATATTCCCAATGATAAGAGTGCAGATGTATTTATTACAGACCTTAGAGGTAGAATAGTCAGTACTTATCCTACAATGGTTGAGGGATGCCATAAATTGGATTGGGTGGGAGTTAATGAATCAGGTAAGCCGGTTTCTTCCGGATTGTATTTCTTTCACTTGTTGTCTGATCAAGTTCATATGACTCAGAAGTTACTGCTCATTAAATAAAAACTTTAGGTGCTTGAAAAGTATGAATTAGTTGAAAGTACGTGGAATATTATGAATAAAAACATCACCAATCTGTTCTATAAGAGCCATCTTCTTGTTTTGCTGCTAATCCAGCCAAGTAATTTATGGGGTGATAATCCATACAGGATTGAAGATACTTTTCTATCCCCCAATGGGTATGGTTTATCATTGGTCGTAGATTCTGATGAACAATTACATCTATCAATTTACTCACTTTCGGAGTATTATTCTTCAAGAATAATACTCTACGGGAAATATGATGAAAATCTTTCTCTGCATGACACTGCGATTGTTATTGCTGGAGATAATTTCGACCTCCATAGACAACCTGATATTGAGTTGGGCTCAGAACAGCTTCTGCTTGTTTGGAATGAGTTTTCATTCGATTTGAATTACATCGAGTATAAATTTCTCTCCCTGTCCTATGTGGAATTAACTCCAATCATGACACTTTCAGAAGGTACATATCCAAAAGCCATTTATTTAAACGATAATACGTACTTATTTGCTTGGGTTAATGGAAGCGTAAAGACCCAAAGATTGTTAAATCCTCAAGGAGAAGTAGGCAGCCTATATTCCTTTCAGAATGACTCTAGCATAAATGTCTTTTCGGATATCTCAATGGCAACCAATGCATCCATGAACCCCATATCAGTATCATGGCTTGAGACAGGGGATTTATATCTAATAAAATTATCACCTGATGGAGAACCACTTATAGAGCCGGTTCTGGTATTTAATGATTCGCCAGGCATTACCGTTGAAGAACACAACATATCTGTACTCGAAAATGGCTTGGTAATTATAGCCTGGGTGCACATCGTTGATAATGATATTTCAAATGTATACTATCAAGTTTTCAATTCAGAAATTATTCCACAAACTGATCCTATCTTATTGACAAATAATGATACGGAAGGGTGGGAAGTAAACATTGATTTCGATGACCAAAATCGGGGAATTATTGTTTGGGATGAATATACTGATGGAGGACAGGATTTTGATATTTATGGTCAGCGGCTTGACCCCAGCGGTGAGCAAGTAGGTTCTAGATTCCGGATTGCTTCTGGCGACTCTGCAATAATACGGAATTCACCACATGTGATTGTTCATGAAGGTATGATTTACACGGTCTGGAACCAAACCTGGGACTCCAATGTCTGGGGTAACATCATGTACTGGGATAGCATCCAAGTGGATATTGAACAGTCTGTGACCAACCCGCCAAAATTTTTACTAAAATCGGTCTATCCAAATCCTTTTAACCCAAGTACAACTATCAAATATGAGCTGTCAGAATATTCCGGTGTATCGCTGATCGTATATGACATAACAGGACGAGAGGTGGTAATGCTAGTTAACCGGACAATGCAACCTGGTCGCTACGAGGCAAGGTGGAATGGGACAGACGATTTAGGAAAGCAAGTCGCCGCAGGAATGTATATCGTCAGATTACAGTCGGGAAACGACTCGAAGGCTGAAAAGATTGTTTGTTTGCGATAAAAAGGCATTATAACACCTTTTAAAAGGTAAAAATCAATAGTTATAAAGCGCCCTGCTCAATAAATATCAGTGATCCGTTTTTTCTCAATTTTAGTCCAACTTCTCTGACAGTTACCCTAGCTATGGCGTGGGTCATATTCTCAACGGAATGGCGTCCAAACATACTTCGACTTCGCTCAGCACAGGACCTTCAGGAATTGAAAGAACTGCAACGGGTGGTTTTGGGGTCTTTGGTCAGGTTACTGCTCCTTGAATTTGATTTTCCCACACCATGCGGGAAATGGACACGTATATTAATGGATCATGGTCATCAACCGAAACCGGAGAATTGTTTTGCCGCCGCGGAGCGGCTTACTTGAACAAAAATTTAGAGCTGACTCACAACAGATAAACGATCATGGATAATGGATTACATGGATACAGTGAATGTACAAAGTGAAAATATGTTGTGAAGCATCTCAAACTCAGGACGGTAGACCTATCATGAAAAGCTACTTAAATAAAATGAGCTCAGTCGTTAACACCGGATGAGGGAAAACTTCACGTCCGGGACTGTGCGGGGGGCGCTGGGTAACCAGCGTTCCTACCGCGAGAGCTGGTCAGGCTACATAATACTGAGCTAGAATGAATCGTAAATTAAAATATTATATCTTTAGATCGCTTAGCGAGGTCTATGGGTTATTTGCGAGTCTTAACCAGGGTATTCGGGTGCTGCTATATCATAAAATAACTGCTGATGTGGCTCAAGAAGAACGCATCACACGACAATTTGAGCTGCAGTTAAGAAAACTAAAGGACCGGTTGGTGCCAGATCCCATTCAGGCAATGGAAACCACCCTGACAAAGTGTAATTCAGGGATAATCATTTCGTTTGACGATGGATATTCAGAGATATCACAAAGATTAGTCCAATCCTTGAAGAAATGGCTATTCCCCATATCCTTTATATTTCACCAGGTTTATTGAAACGATCACGCGGAAAGTACCTGTCACGTTCTGATCTACAGCAGTTGGCTTTAAACCGGACCTGTTTTATCGGTGCTCACGGATTAACTCATCGCAATTTACGAGACTGCAATTCAGTTGAGATGAGACATGAAATATTAACAAGTAAACTCATGTTGGAAGATTTGATAAGTAGAGAAATAAAAAGTTTTTCCTTCCCCTACGGTGCCGCTACTTATGCTGCGATTCAAGTTCTTCAGGAATCAGGTTTTACTTCAGCGGTAACGTCAAGAACAGGTGTAATTCATTCTGAAAGCAACCCTTTTTTACTCAATCGTACGGAAATCGCACCCGGGGAAGAAGATTGTCTGTTTAACTTGAAGATCAAGGGCGCCTTCGACTGGCACCATCTTCGGCAATATGATCTCAATGAAATACAACGCCAGCTAATGAGTGATTCGACCGAAACAGCTTACTTGCAACAGTGGCTGTAATTAGTGGTTTGTCGGCTGCTTTGCTCCCCCACAATTCCCCTTGACACCCCCCTCCCGAAAACCTATCTTGAACACATGCTATACACACGTGAACATATGTTCAATAGTTTCAGGTCGAGATGAGCCAAACATCCCAGGCGAGAGAGCTCCATGTTCTGGAAGCCGCCCGGCTCTACTATGAGCACCACCTGAACCAATCGCAGATCGCTGCCAAGCTGGAGATCTCCCGTCCCGGTGTCTCCCGGCTACTCCAGGAAGCCCGCGATACAGGTATTGTCAGGATCAGGATCGTGGACCCCCGTGCCACCGGCACCCGGCTGGAAGCAAACCTCAAAGCCAGCTTCGGTCTCAAACATGTCATTGTTGTCCCTTTTGATGGGGAATCGGGTGCTGTACTCAAGTCCCGACTTGGTTTTGCCCTGATCCAGTTACTGGATGAGTTCCTGGCTGAAAATGTTACCCTGGGCGTCTCCTGGGGGACCACCATGCAGGCCGCCACCAAACACCTGACCTATCGGCACATCAAGGATATGACGGTTGTCCAGTTGAACGGGGGTGTCTCAAAAGCTGAGCTGGATACCCACGCCAGCGAGATCGCCGGCAAGATCGGCGAAAATTATGATGCTATTCCCTATCTATTACCCCTGCCGGCCATCGTCGATTCTCCGGCTGTGAAAACCGCCATTCTCTCAGATCGGCATATTGCCAAAACTTTAAATTTGGCCAGGGAAGCCGATGTTGCCGCCTTTACCATCGGTGCTTTCGGCGAAAACTCAGTCCTGGTCCGGGCAGATTATTTTGAACCCGCTGAAGTCCAGGCCCTGATTGACCAAGGTGCTGTGGCAGATATCTGTTCCCGCCTGATTAGAGCAGATGGGTCAATCTGCTCAGAGGAATTGAACCAGCGGACCATCGGTATCGAGCTGGATGAGCTCAAAGCCAAACCATTCTCAATTGCTGTGGCAGGTGGACCGGAAAAAGCACTGGCCATCCGGGCCGGTCTGGCCGGGAAATATTTCAACAGCCTGGTTACAGATGAACAGGTTGCTAAAACCTTATTAGGTGAGGATTAAGATGAGCAACAATCCCATTATTGCCTTAGGTGCCGATCACGGTGGTTATCCCCTGAAAGAAGCCATCAAGACCTTTCTGCAAAAGGACGGCTATGAAGTCATTGATTGCGGTACAAATTCAACCAAAGCTGTCGATTATCCCGTGTTTGCTGCCAAAGTGGCTCAGAAAGTAGCCAGGGGTACCGCCCGGTTTGGCGTCATTGTGGATGGCGCCGGGATCGGATCCTCCATGGCTGCCAACAAGATCCCCGGCGTGCGAGCAGCCCTCTGCTATGATCTGTCCAGCGCGAATAATGCCCGGGAACACAATGATGCCAACGTTTTGACCCTCGGCTCAGGCTTGATCGGCGTCACTTTGGCCACCCAGATCGTCCAAAAATTTATTACCACGGAATGTACCGCGGAACGTCATTTAAAACGGGTACGCATGATCGATGATCTACAACCCCCAGAAGGAAATACTGAAACAATGGAAACGATGACCAAAACAAAAGACCAGAGCCTGACCGCGCTGTCTGACCAGGATATACTGAAGATCGCTGAGCGGGTGGGACAGCTGGTCCAGACCAGTTCTGGGACAACAATTGAACCACAACCGGCAACAGGTGACCACAATCATCAGGATAGTGATATGGTCTGTCATTGCGGGGTTTGTGTGGAGCGGGAACCGGATACCTACCGTAAATTTATGGATTTTGGCGTGGAACGCCTGGGTCTGCATGATGGAACCGGTGCAGCATCCGTTCCAGAAGACATTGCCCGCTGTATTGACCATACCGTGTTAAAACCGGATGCCACAGTTGACGATATCAAAACCCTGTGTGCAGAGGCTGATGAATTTCAGTTTGCCACGGTCTGTATCAGTCCCAGCTATGTGCCCTTAGCCGCTAAAGAGTTGGCCGGTTCCAAGGTCAAGGTCTGTACGGTGGTCGGTTTTCCCTCTGGGGTCCATCATCCTGAGATCAAAGCCATGGAGACCCGTCGGGCCATTCGTGATGGCGCTAAAGAGATCGACATGGTGATCAATGTAGGTGCCCTGAAAAGTGGTAACGATGAATTGGTCTATCGGGATATTCGGGCGGTCTGTGAAGCCTGTGAGGATGGGGGTGTGATCAGCAAGGTGATCATTGAAGCAGCCTTGTTGACGGATGATGAGAAGGTCCGCGCCTGTACCCTGGCCAAAAAAGCCCGGGCGGATTTTGTCAAGACCTCCACCGGTTTTGGGCCCCATGGTGCCACGGCTGCTGATGTAGCCTTAATGTCAAAGACAGTAGCCAATACAGGCATTGGAGTAAAAGCAGCGGGAGGGATCAGATCCCTGGAAGATGCCCAGAATATGATCAAAGCCGGAGCGACAAGAATAGGAGCCAGCGCCGGAATTGCCATCATGAAAAAAGCCCGATCCATTACGGTTTCAAACTAACGGCTAATTAGCCACAGATTGAACACAGATAAAACACAGATGAAAAGCATGGAAAACGGGAGCAAATTTAAGTATCAGGAAATTACAAAGGCTATAATTGGGGCTGCTTTTGAGGTTTTCAATGAACCGGGCTTTGGTTTCCTGGAGAAGGTCTATCAGAGAGCACTGCAGGTAGAGTTATTGAAACAAGGATTCATAGCTGAACTAGAGTCCAAAATTGTAGTCAAGTTTTAGGGAGTGACAGTGGGTAATTATACTGCTGACCTGCTGGCGAATGATAAGGTTATAGTAGAGCTTAAAGTGGCCCCAAAAAACAGAACTAACAAACCAACCCAGAATAAACACCGATGAACCACCAGAACGAACCAACCCCAAAAAACCACAAACGAACATCCGTGTTTCATCCGTGGCCAAAAAAAAGAACCAACAAAACAAACCAGAATAAACACCGATGAACCACCGGAACGAACCAACCCCAAAACCCATCAACAAACATCCGTGTTTCATCCGTGGCCCAAAAAAACAATATAAAAGCAAAGAGCTTTAAGGAGAAAATAAATGAGTGTCGATCTAAGATCTTATGTGTTTTTAGATAATTTACAGCCCCAGCACGCAGCCTTCTTTTGTACCATAGCGCGCGGATTCCTACCCCTGACAGGCATGGCTTCCCTGTATGTGGAGATATCACCAGGAATCGAGATCAATCGCATCACCGACATTGCCTTGAAGTCAACCAGTGTCACGCCTGGTTTGCAAATTGTTGAACGGCTCTATGGACTGCTTGAGATCCATTCATTTTCTCAGGCAGATGTTCGTCAGGCCGGAGCAGCCATCCTGGAAGCCTTGGAACTAGAAGAAGGGGATCGCTGGAAGCCCAAAGTGGTCTCTAGTCAGATCATCCGCAATATCGATGATCACCAAACCCAACTGATCAACCGCATGCGTCATGGTAATATGATCATTCCAGGTGAATCCATGTATGTCATGGAGTGTGTGCCGGCTGCTTATGCTGCTCTGGCAGCCAATGAAGCGGAAAAGGCCGCCAATATTAATATCCTTGAGGTTCGGGCCACCGGGAGTTTTGGTAGAGTATACCTGGGTGGCGACGAAAAAGACATTGATGTGGCCTGGCAGGCCGCCGCAAATGCCCTTGAAATTGTCGAAGGTCGCGCCCAACCGGAGAAGAAATAGGTAAAAAACTTAACAGCCACGGATGAAACACGGATAGAACACAGATGGAAAAAGCCATTAAAAACAGAAGCTTAAAACACCATGAGATAACAGAGGCTATTATTGGCGCTGCTTTTGAGGTTTTCAATGAGCTTGGCTATGGTTTCCTGGAGAAGGTCTATCAGAGAGCACTGCAAGTAGAGTTATTGAAACGAGGATTCACAGCTGAACTATAGCCCAAGATTGTAGTCAAGTTTAAGGGAGTGACAGTGGGTAATTATGCTGCTGACCTGCTGGTGGATGATAAGGTTATAGTGGAGCTTAAAGTGGCCAAAAAGTACAATAGTAAAGATGAGGCCCAACTGCTTAATGAACTGAAAGCCAGTGAAATGGAAGTTGGATTACTGATTAACTTCGGAAGAGACAAGGTTGAATTCAAGCGCTTCATATATTAAAACAGCCACTCTATCCAAACTACGTTTCGGGTGTAAAAAACCACCAACGAACATCCGTGTTTCATCCGTGGCCCCAAAAAACCATCAACAAGCATCCGTGTTTCATCCGTGGCCAAAAAAAACAGAACTAACAAACCAACCCAGAATCAACACCTATGAACCACCAGAACGAAACCAACCCCAAAAAAACCATCAACGAGCATCCGTGTTCCATCCGGGGCTAAAAAATATATGCATAGAAATTTAAACGAAGCAATAACAAAACAGGAGGCAATAAAATGTCTGAAGCACTAGGAATGTTAGAAACCAGAGGTTACCCCGCAGCCGTGGAAGCAGCCGATGCAATGGTCAAGGCCGCCAAGGTTGAGCTGGTCGAGTATGAAAAAACCGGTGGTGGTTATGTTACCGTCGTGATCCGGGGTGATGTAGCAGCCGTGAAAGCCGCTTGTGATGCCGGTCGGGCCGGGGCTGCCAGAGTAGGTGAGATCGTAGCCGTGCATATCATTGCGCGTCCTCATCCCAATGTGGATGCCGTTTTACCACTGGGTCGCGCCAAAGAAGGTAAAGCCGAACTGGCCAAAAGATCCTAAGCAGGAGGTGAACCCATGATCCTGGCAAAAGTTGTTGGGACCGTTGTGGCTAGCCAGAAAGAGTCCAGTATGGACGGGCTCAAATTCCTGACCCTGCAACAGGTCGATCTCGAAGGTAAGGCCACCGGTGGTTTTGTGGTGGCAGCGGATGCTGTTGGTGCCGGTGTGGGAGAAATGGTTCTCTACGCCAGCGGCAGCTCAGCGCGCCAAACCAAAGCCACAGAAAATCGTCCCTGTGATGCAGTTGTCATGGCTATTGTAGATAACTGGGAGACAGACGGCACGCTTAAGTACAAGAAGGGCCGGGATGATTAATGTTAACCCGAGCCCATCGATACATTCCTCGTCTTACTCGGAACACTCAAGGACCGGAGCTTGTTGGTCGCCGAGTGTCTCGACAGGTTTGTCGGGATATATCGAGGCGAAAAATGACCAAACCGGAGGTAAGGCATGTCCCAACTGACAGATTGTCAAATTGACCTCATAGCAAACCAGGTGGCATCGCTGCTCAACCCGAGCCAGCCAGAAAAACCCGGGCAGGCTCCGGTCCTTCCTGATCTAGGACAGACTGCTGCGGGTAGCTATGGCGTATTTACCACCGTTGACTTAGCGGTCAAAGCCTCACGTAAGGCCTTTGAAGCTCTGAACCTGCTGACCTTGGAACAACGCGGCAGGATCATAGACAGTATCCGCGCCAAGATGCGACTGCATGCCGAGGAGCTGGCCCAAAAAGCCTTTGAAGAAACAGCCATGGGACGCTATGAGGACAAGGTCCTTAAAAACCAATTGGTGATCGAGAAGACTCAAGGACCGGAAGCACTTGTTCCAGAAGCTTTGTCTGGCGACAGGGGGCTGACCCTTACCGAATGGGCGCCTTATGGTGTCATCGGTTCAATTACCCCCAGTACCAACCCCACCTCCACCATTATCTGCAATACCATAGGGATGGTGGCTGCCGGAAATGCGGTGGTGTTTAATGTGCACCCCATGGCCAAAACGGTGAGTGTTCTCAATGTAGAATTGATTAACGAAGCCGTTATGGAAGCCGGGGGCCCGCCAAACCTGGTGACAACTGTCGCCGTTCCCACGATTGCCAGCGCCAATGAGCTGATGACCCACAAGGGGGTTGATCTGCTGGTGGTCACTGGTGGAGAAGCTGTGGTCAAAGCCGCCATGTCCAGTGGAAAGCGAGCCTTATGTGCTGGTCCAGGTAATCCGCCCGTTGTGGTTGATGAAACGGCTAATATTGAGCAAGCCGCTGCTGATATTGTCCGGGGCGCAGGAATGGATAACGGAATTATCTGTGTTCTGGAAAAAGAGATCTTTGTGGTTGAATCTGTGGCGGATCAATTACTGGCCGCTTTTTCTCGTCATGGTGCCGTCGTATTGAAACCCCATGAGGTCAATCAGTTGGAAAAGATCATCTTTGAGAAGACCAACGGCATGCGCAAGCCAGCTGTTATGAAAAAAGAAATGATCGGGAAGGATATTCAATACATTTTGTCCAAAATCGGGATGCAGGTCGCTGCAGAGGTACGAATCGCAGTGCTTCCGGTTTCCGTAGGACATCCCCTGGTCTGGACCGAACAACTCATGCCGGTCTTGCCTTTAGCCACCGTGCCCAATGTGGATCAGGCCATTGACCTGGCCAAAGAAGCTGAGCATGGATTCCGCCACACCGCCGTTATCCACTCAAAAAACCTGGATAACCTGAGCCGTATGGCCCGGGTGATGGGTTGCAGTATCTTTGTTAAAAATGGTCCCTCCCTGGCCGGGCTTGGCTATGGTGGAGAAGGCTTTACCTCTTTCTCAATTGCCAGCCCTACGGGAGATGGATTAACCGGACCGCGCTCTTTTGTGCGTCCCATTCGATGCGTTTTAGTCGATAATTTCAGGATAGTATAATGAAACAGCAAGCAGCCCTGGCTCTCCTTGAGCTGGACAGTGTTCCCTTCGGTATTTTTACGGCAGACGCCATGCTTAAAGAGGCACCGATCTCAGTCTTGAAATCCGGAACGGTGCATAATGGAAAATATCTTATTCTTATTGGCGGAAGTGTGGCTTCGGTTGAAACGGCCTTCACCAAAGGGATGGGTAAAGGTAAAGAACATCTCCTGGATGCGGTCTTTCTGCCCAATATCCATGACGGGGTTTACGAAGCCTGTCTGGGTGAACGGATGAAATGCGGATCAGAAGCTTTGTCGGTCATCGAAATGGCCACCGTGTCCGCCATTCTGAAAAGTGCCGATGCCGCCATGAAGGGTGCTGATGTTGAGCTGGTAGAATTACGCCTGGCTGATGATCTGGGTGGTAAATCGATTGCAATCTATGCTGGAAAAGTCGAAGAAGTGGAAACGGCCATTGCGCTTTCAGAATCCGCTCTGGAGAATTCCGAGATCATGCTGTCCCAAACCATTATTCCGAGAATTGATCCGGAGATTGCCAAACAGATCAACGCTTCGACCTATTTTTCCCGTTCCGAACTGACCAAGCTGGCCCAGGGTGAATAATGCTGTTGGGTAAAGTGATCGGGACCCTCACGCCTTCGGTGGTTTATGAAGGCCTGGAAGGTTTGCCCATGCTCCTGGTCCAAGCTCTGGATAAACACCAGCAGGCAATAGGGGCAGTGGTTGTTGCTATAGACCCCACCCGTATGGCTGGTCCGGATGAGTTGATCTATTACGAGAGCTCTCGGGAAGCCGCTCTGCTCTGCGACCCCTGGTTTGTCCCGGTGGATCATGCCATTGTTGGTATTGTGGATGACATTCAGATATATGATAATTTATGAGTTACATCTTTTTTGTTGGCCACAGATCAAATATGGATGAAAGAGGCTGGTGTTGTATCAAAAAACCAGATTGCAGCTTTGCTTGTGCCCGGGCAAAGATGAGTGAATGAAAAATTTCAAGAAAATATGGATGAGTGCACATGAACCTCAAAAGTGAACCAACCACAAAGACCAGCTGTGGAAATCCGTGTAGCTCTGTGGCTAAAAAAAACAACTGGAAGAACTATGATCCTCGGTAAAGTCTGCGGAACTATCCACTCCACCATCAATCATCCTTTTTATGATAATAAGAAATTACTGGTCGTGGACAAATTGGACCCCTATCAAAAACCCACTGGGAAGTATTTGATCTGTATTGACAGTGTTGACGCCGGTGTGGGGGAGACAGTTCTCATGCTGGATGAAGGCAACGGCGCCCGTCAGATAGCGGGAGACTCCACTGCCCCGCTCCGCTCCATCATCGTGGGTATAATTGACGATATTCATCTGCCGTAATAATATGTTTTAAAGGTTATGAAAGGTGAGGATTCAAAACAGCACCTTTTTTAAGCCACCCACACCAACTAAGACAGCAGAAAAACCATTCGTGTAATTAGAATGCTTGCCTTTAAACCCACAAATCAGCTTGGTGAACCCCGCACGGAAGCCTATCCTGTTAGCGAGCAAATATGACTGAATATCGACAGGCCCCGGATGCTTGTATTGAGTAAAATAGAAATGAAACACAGAGATAAAAAGAGCACCAGCAGGATTAACAATCAGACTTCGATGAATTAATGGTATAGATTCTCAACATATTAGAGTGTAAAAATAAACCACGAACCGACAAGAATGGACCACAGGCGTACAATAACCACCTGGAACAGCAGTAAAAATCAGTGTGGATCTGTGGCTAAAAAAGAGAGATAATTTTGATTAGAGACGGTAAACCAACCATAAAAAAAGGTCAGGACATAGTACTGACCATTGAAAGTTTGGCTTTTGGCGGAAAAGGGATGGCCCACGTGGATGGTCTGGCCATTTTTGTAGAGCGGGTGATTCCTGGCCAGCGGGTCCTGGCCCGGATCTTCAAGAAAAAGAAAAGTTTTGCAGAAGCCTATCCTCTGGAGATACTGGAAAAAGCGCCCAATGAGATCGAAGCAAAATGTCCGGCCTTTGGAACCTGCGGGGGTTGTCGCCTTCAAAATCTGGACTATGCTGATCAACTCAAGGAAAAGACCCGCCAGGTTCGGGATCTGATCCAACGAGTGGGCGGTTTTGAGAACTTTGAAATCCCTGAGGCGCTGCCATCACCCGCGGCCTTTCACTACCGGAACAAAATGGAATTCACCTTTACTGACAATCCCTGGCGGATGCAGCCAGAAGATAAGGCCAAGCCCTTGGGCCTGGGGCAGCACATCCCGGGACGCTTTGACAAGGTCATCAACCTGGATACCTGTTATCTCCAAAAAGAAATTCTCAATGAGATCTTGAGGTTTGTCTTCAAATACGCTGAGGATCAGCGCTGGAAAGCCTATAATACTAGGACTCATAAGGGCTGGGCGCGAAACCTCGTACTACGTTATGGCGAACATACCGATGAAATTATGGTCAATTTAGTAACCCGTACCTATGATAAACAGCGCATGGAAGACTTTAAAACAGCCATTATGGCGGCTTTTCCGCAGATCACCACCCTGATCAACAATATCACGACCAGACTTTCTGATGTGGCTGTCGGGGAGCGGGAGGAAGTACTCTACGGTCCCGGTGTGATTCGGGATCGTCTGGGGGAGGCTGAATTTGAGATCTCCGCCAACGCCTTTTTCCAAACCAATACTCGTCAGGCGGAACGCCTTTATGAGGTAGCTCTTAAAGGGGCGGATCTACAAGGTGGTGAAGTGGTTTACGATCTTTATTGCGGTACCGGAACCATCGCCCTGTTTATGGCTCAGAAAGCCAGTAAAGTATATGGCTTTGAACTGATCAAGGAATCTGTCCAGAATGCCCGGAAGAATGCCAAGGACCAGGGTGTGGAAAATGTAGCATTTATTCTGGGGGATCTTAAGGATGTATTGTCTGAAACTACGGCAGAAATTGAACCGGCTGATGTGATCGTGGTTGATCCACCCCGGGCTGGATTACACCAGAATGTAGTGGATGATATTCTTAAGGTAGCCCCCAAACGTCTGGTCTATGTCTCTTGTAATCCCTCTACTCTGGCCAGAGACCTGAAATTATTCTGCGAGACAGACTATGAACTTTTGAGAGTTCAACCCGTGGATATGTTTCCCCATACCACTCATATTGAGACAGTAGCCCAGTTGGTCAGACATTAGACACTTGGAGAATGTGTCTTTCTGAGATAAAGTCGAGGTCTCGGATGATCGACCCAAAAGGGTGGCAGTAGTCTGGGAAAGAATAAATATTGATCTTTCCGGTTCGCAAAAAGAGCAATCCAACCCTCCGTTTTCACGGAACAAACCAATGTTTTAAGCATATATTCGCCCGATACTGACAAGGGCCAGGTCGATGGGGATAGATTTTAACCTGCAGGTATCAAATGAACTTTGAAAATGATCTTATAATGGACCGGAATTTCATGTTGAAATCGATAAATACAAGTGAAACAAGGTCCCAAACTATTCTTTGCGACCCCGGCGTACCTTTGCGGTTAAAAGGAATGCAGATCAAATTTCCACAAGGAGTTGAATTTTGAAAAAAAGTACCATTATACTAATCGCAGTTGTCGTTGTGATCTTTTTTATGATCAGCAATGTAATTGGAAAATACAATACCATGGTCACAATGGAAGAAGGTGTCGATGCAGCCTGGTCCCAGGTTGAGAATGTCTATCAACGTCGGGCAGACCTGATCCCCAATCTGGTGGCCACCGTCAAGGGCTATGCTGAGCATGAGAAAGAAACCTTCACGGCTGTCACTGAAGCGCGCTCCAAGGTGAATAATATCAACCTGAAAGGCATCATCAATAATCCAGCAGCCATGCAGAATTTCCAACAGGCTCAGGGGCAGCTCTCGGGTGCGTTAAGCAAACTCATGGTTGTGATGGAACGTTACCCCGACCTGAAGGCCAATCAGAACTTCCTGGACCTGCAAACTCAGCTGGAAGGGACCGAAAATCGCATTGCCGTAGAGCGCGGACGTTTTAACAAGGCAGCTCAAGCCTTTAATACGATCATCCGGCGCTTTCCGGGATCCGCATACGCCGGGATGTTCGGCTTCGAACGCAAGGCCTACTTTGAAGCTGAAGCTGGTGCCGAAAAAGCCCCTAAGGTTGAATTTTAAAAAACCGGCAACCGCGGATTGCTCAGGTTACACGGATTAACTAATAAATTGTGAATACGGGCGTAGGATTCTACACCCAAACCCCTAGAATAAAGAACAATCTATTATGATAAAAATCACCACCCGAATGATCCTGCTTTTTATTCTTACCACCACTCTCTTCGCAGGAGAGATCTACCCCGAACGCATCAATAAACAGGTGAATGACTGGGCAGATCTGCTTTCCAGTACTCAAGAGCAACAACTGGAACAGGCCTTGCGACAATACGAAGGTGAATCCTCAAACCAGATCGTTGTGGCGACCTTTCCATCACTAGCAGGTGAAAACCTGGAAGATGTCTCAACCAGAATGTTAGAAAGCTGGAATTTGGGCCAAGCCGGGAAAGACAATGGTATACTTTTAGCCATTTTCAAGCAGGAACGTAAGATGCGTATCGAGGTGGGCTATGGCCTGGAAGGCGCCTTGCCGGATATTACTGCTGGTCAGATCATCCGCAATGATATCAAGCCCTATTTTAAACAGGGTCGCTGGTATGAGGGAGTGGTTGTCGGCTTACAAGGTATCATATCAGCAACCAAGGGGGAATACCAGGGAAGTGGTTCTCGACGGTCTGGGGGCCGCAAAAAGAATAGCAGTCCCTTTGGTTTGATTTTCCCCATCATCATTTTTTTACTCCTGGGTAGAGGGCGTATGGGCGGTATGGGCGGCTTTTTCCTGGGTTCCATGCTGGGAGCTAGTATGCGGGGCGGTGGTCGCGGATTTGGCGGTGGCGGATTTGGCGGGGGAGGGTTCTCCGGTGGGGGCGGATTTGGGGGCGGCGGTGGTGCTTCCGGGGGTTGGTAACTCTACCGATGGCGGAGTTCACCGAAGCCCGGGATGGCTGCCGGTTGATATTTCGCTTTTTCGGAAGCTTCGTTGTAAATAGTTAACCTGCATTATTCATGAATTATTGCCACGAAAACACTAAGCCACGAAGATTATTAAAGTTATGAACAAGTTCATTTTAAACAGAATTATTTGCATCTGTGAGTGATAATTTTTGCTAAGCATATATTTTTTAAAACTTTGTG
>JAJRSW010000037.1 GCA_024278595.1 Fidelibacterota bacterium
CTTATTGAGTTATGGCGTAGCTTCCCAAGTCCCTGATAGTTAGCTTCAGTTTCGATGCCTGGGAGCGGGGAAAGATCAACTCCAGCTCCAGGGTGGGCGCATCAGGTCCCAGTTGAATATTAAAATCCTGATCTTGCAGCAAAATTTGACCACTGGGTAGTCCAACCGGGAGTGTTTTGCCTGGATCAATACGGAAATCGATCAGGTTTAACTGACGATCCGCTGTTAAACGAGATCCATCTACCAATAATTTAATACTCAGGAATGCTTCATTCGGTCTGTTCAGAAAGCGAGCCTTGTTGTTAACCCTCAGGATCTGGATCCGGATATCCTTACTCAGCCAATCTTCGCCGGTTAAGGCTGCTTTACGACCCAAATGCTGATTCACCCAACTCAATTGACGCTGAAATACATCCAAGCGATGATTGGGTTCATCCATTCCATGACCTTCTCTGGGATACAGGAAAAACCGATGGGGAACCTCCAGGGTTTTCAGGGCTCTGGCCAATTCTCTGGAATTTGAGGTGAAGGTATTCTCATCATCAGCCCCATGCAGGATCAGCGTGGGCGTTTTAGCTTTTTTAATAAAGGTGGATGGGGACATACGCCGATATAGATTGGGGCTTTCCCAGTAGGGTTTTCCCAGATAATCAAGTTCCCATTGAGCATAGATCGAGTTGGAAAAATCACTTTTTAGATCAAAGATCCCATAACGACTCACAGCTACTTTAAACAGGTTTGTTTGAGTGATGATCCAGTTCGTCATATAGCCACCATAGGAGCCTCCCATGATCACCAGACTATCAGGATGGGCAATCCCTCGGCGGATCAGATCCTTTACACCACTTATAATATCATGATAATCACCACCGCCCAGATCACGGTAATTTGCTGTTTGAAATGCTGCAGAATAGCCTTCGCTACCTCGATAATTGGGGGAGAACACTGCGAATCCCTGAGAGGCCCAGGCCTGATACATGGCAAACTGCTCTAAAGCGATATCGGTTCGACCAGCAGGACCACCATGGATATCGACGATAAGCGGCAGGGACTCATTCCCCGAAAAATGAGGCAGGACCACCAGACCCTGAAGATTAAAACGTTCATCCCGGCTAAGCCACTGATAGGTAGTTTGGGGATGGAGCTGAAGCTTTTCCAGGGCCTCACTTTGATGGCTAAGGCTGACCCAGGGATGCCCTGGTCCCTCTGAGAACAAGATCTCACCCAGGCTGACAGCAGTTTGCCTAAGTGCTACAAGCGCTGGTGACCCTGGACTTACAGCACTTCTGAAGAAATAAGCGGCACCACCGCTGATCTCAATGATCTGGCCATCCAGTGCAGCAACATACAACTGGTTAGTCATACCCTGATTGACCTCCAGCAGCAAAGCGTGATCAGAATACCATTTGAAGCCGCCAATATTCAGATCCAGATCTTTTGTGATACGCTTGACCGGGTCGCCAGTGACAGATATGATCTCTACTTCATTTTGCGAAAAGGGTTTTCGGTAGTCTTGAGGACGTTCGTAAGCGATGAATTGATCATTGGGGGAAAAGACGGGAGTGCCTTCCGAGCCTTTAAATGCAGTCAATTGTCGGAGTTCGCTGCTGTCATAAATGGAGAACAGAAAAAGATCAGTTTCCACCCAATCGTTATCATCTCCAGTATAGTTCGTGCTATAGACCAGCAACTCACCTGGCGAATCAATATCAAAGGAGGTGATACCCGGATCGCCGACAAATAGACGTTTTGGTTTGCATTCACTCTTGTCCACGACCCACAGTTCTATTTTCGGTTTTTGGGCGGTTCGATCAATGGCATCAAAGCCGGATTTTTCACGTTGTTTGATCCAGGTTCTGGTCTGTTCTGATACGATCTCCGGGCTTAGATAATAAATGAAACTACCATCAGTGCTCCACTTGAAATCGAGGATCTCACGTTCCGGAGCTGTCAAGGGTTTTGCCTCTCCTCCTGAAAGTGGCATGGCCCAGATCCGGGTGCCCGGTTTATCTTTTTCATCTGTGCGATTCGAAAGAAAGGCCACACACTGTCCAGTAGGGCTTAGATGCGGATCCCATTCATTTGCTGAACTGTAAGTGAATTGTCGATTCCCCGTTCCATCTGTATTCATGACCCACAGATGCTTGCGGTAGGTATTAGCCTTCAAGTCGGTGGTTCGCAGTTCGTATACAATGGTCTGACTCTCTGCATGTAGTTCAAGGTTCCGGATACTTGGGAATGATATGAGGTCGCTGGCATTGATATCACGTGGGCTCTCAGCCCAGGAAAACACTGACATCAACATGAATAAGATTGTGATCCGCATGATCCTAGATGTTCTCCTATTGCCTCGGGGGGGGCTAAAGTGGTTCATAATTTCTCACCAGTTCGTCTCCGAGTATTGCTCTTAGACCCGCTTCTGCCAGTGCTTCGAGCTCATTCTCACCAGGCTCAATATGGATGGTTGCAACTCGGTGTAGTTTCTCTTGAAGGGCGTTGCACAGTAAGTTGGAATGAGCCATGCCTCCAGTGAGCATGATTCCATCCAACTTAAAATCCAGCACGGATGCCATGGCGGCAATTTCCTTGGCGATCTGGTAGACCATGGCCTGGAAAATCAACTGAGCTTCTCCATCACCAGCTAAGATTCGGGCTTCAACCTCGCGTAGATCTGCTGTACCGAGATACCCGACCAGGCCGCTGTGTTTGGAGAGGAGTTCCGTAAGCTTTTTATGATCATAGTCACCAGAAAATGCCAGCTCCAATAATCCGGAGCTAGGCAGGGCACCTGCCCGTTCTGGACTAAAAGGCCCCATTCCCAGCAAAGCATCGTTTACATCGATGATCCGGCCATTGTCCAGAGCTGCAACTGAAATACCACCCCCCATGTGACACACTACCCAGCGACTTTTGGAAAATGATTTATGCAGTTGTTGACAGAGCCTCCGGGTACTTGCCTTTATATTCAGGGCGTGACTACGGGATTTGCGCTGGATCCCAGGAACACCGGATATTCTCGCCACGGACTCAAATTCATCCGTGGTTATGGGGTCCGCTATATAGACCGGCAGGTCTTTATCATAGGCTAGTTCATGACCGATCAGGGCTGCCAGGTTACTGGCATGATCAGCGTATCGGGCGGAGCGCAGGTCATGGAGCATGGTCTGGTTAACCGTATATATTCCACCTTCCAAGGGGCACAAAGGAGCCCCGCGAGCCATGATGAGATCCGGACTTACTTTGGTTGACGTCAGAAACTTCTGTACGGCTTTCAGACGGTAATCCAATTGATCCAGAACCGGTCCAGCCGCACAGGTTTCGACCCCGGAATGATCAAGTGTTGTCTGCTGAATACACGTCAGGGATTGTGAGTCTGTAGCAAAACTATAAATAGCCAGCTTGGTCGAAGTAGATCCTGGATTGATGACCAGAATATGACCGCTGGGTACCATGGGTTTGCTTGCATTCATTATGCTGAGAAATTAAGTCTGTGGGCGGCTAAAACACGGGTTTAGTTTTTTGAAAATACAAAATAGACGTCCCCGCAGAAAGTCCCGCTCGCAGCGGCCGCAGGGCGTTGCATTGAGTCCTTCGACTGAGCTCAGGAACCGCCCTTCGACTGAGCTCAGGAACCGCCCTTCGACTGAGCTCAGGAACCGCCCTTCGACTGAGCTCAGGGACC
>JAJRSW010000038.1 GCA_024278595.1 Fidelibacterota bacterium
AAAGCATTAAACATCTTTATGGGGCACTACATTCATCATTTCAAACGCCCGCCTTTATATTATCAATCACTTACACCTCTAATTATTTGAAAATAGGTGCTTTTTATTGGTTCTGTAGGCTGAATTGGTAAACCTGGGTTAACTATATGGGATTTTTGGTAGTATATGATTACTTTATTATGTAGGTTGAGATTTAATGGGATGAGATATGTCATAAACTGTTAAACAAATCTTGAATTCTCTAGGGGAGTAACCTTTCCCACTAGGTTGCTCCCTGCACAAATAATTAGGGGGACACAATGGCTAAATATTACGTAAACAAAAACGCTCAGGAGAATGGGGATCATGAGGTTCACACTTCAACTTGCTCGTGGCTACCGAAAAAAGAGAATCGACTTTATCTTGGTGTATTCGCGACCTGCAGAAGGGCTGTGACAGAAGCCAAAAAGACCTATTCCAAATCTAACGGGCGTTATTATTGCTCAAATGCTTGCAATACTGGTTGATCGAAGATGCCTGTAAGATCAGTATTTACTCTTCAATAACTAAGTCGAATCAGTTAGATATGATTACTATCTTGTATAAAATGAAATTCAATTCTATTGAAAGGTGTTTTATATGAGAAAGAATTTTTTCCACCTAGCGTTCAATTGTAGTATTGCCATCTTGTTGCTTATCACAAATTCACTTGTGGCCCAATGGCCCACCTCACCTGATTCAGCACTGTATGTAGGTCATGGAAGCGATGCACAGGTTGTATCAGACGGACTTGGAGGAGTGTTCGTTGTAACTGGAAATTCCTCTATAAACTGTTACCGTATAAACCATTTGGGTGAAATTGAATGGGGTCCAGTGCAGCTAGAGGGCGAATACAATGATCAATACGACCAATCAGTTGCTCTTTCAAGTGATGGTAGTTTGATTGTTTCTTATGTTGACATCTTATTTATAGGCGGACCTGATTGGGGTGATGCAAATATCCGTGTCCAGAAAATATCTTCTGAGGGATTAAAATTATGGGGTGATGATGTGGTTGTCACACCCGATGATGCTACTGGACCGTATGACCAATTTCCTAATGCCATGCTAAGCTATGTAATCGCTGATGATGCTGGGGGCGCCTATGTCGCATGGGATGATTATAGGAATGATGACGATGCTGTTGGTTATGGTGAATTATACATGCAACATATCGGTTCTACTGGACTAGTGACTTGGGATAGCTTGGGGACTTTAATGGTTGAAGAAGTTAGAGGCTTCATTCTTTTCAAAACTAGTTACCACCTACCTGTAATACTCTATTATTATCAAACTGAGACGGGATCACATTTTAACATTTCACAAATGGATGAAACTGGAAACGAGCTATCTATCGAACAAGATCCTGAAGTCCTGAGTGGGGGTAGCTATTATAGCTTAGGTCTGGATGACAATCTCTACTTTTCAAGAGATGAAAAAGCCTTTAAATATAGTTTGGAATATATACCCCTTTTTCCTGAAGAAGGATTGGTGTTTTCCGATTCAACGTATAGGATTAGGGATATTCTACCAGATGGGTTCGGTGGACTTATAATCAACTACAGGAAGGATGAGGAGTCCGATAGAAATTTCAGCCAATGGATAGAAAATGATGGGTCACTACGATTTGGTATAGGTGGAGTTCATAGTCTGACTGCAGGTGGGCAAAGGGAAACTTGTACTCTGGTTGATCCAGAAAGCTTTATAGTGACCTATCAGGACTGGGATGACCACAAGGCTCAACGAGTTGATATCAATGGTAATTTATTATGGCCAATGAATACGCTAATACACACATATAACCACTATACTGATTTATTCCCAAGTGCTATATCAGACCATGAGGGTGGAATCATATATGTCTTTGATTACAACTATAATACATATGCGACCCAAGTTGGTCCTGACGGCAGCATTGGTAGTATCACGGGTCTTGATGAGACCAAATATAGAATTGAAATACCTTCACATCTTAAGATTTTATCCCAATACCCAAATCCATTTAATCCTATGACCACCATTGAATTTGAAGTGGGTCAAAATGATTTAGTTTACATTGAAGTGTTTGACCTCACAGGTAAACAAATTCTCTCAAAAAAACAGCCTGGATATAGTGGCAAAAACCTAGCCTCCATTGATTTCTCACAGATCATGATGGCTTCAGGTCTATATCTGGTAACTCTATGGCAGGAGTCTATCCCTCAAACAAAGCAATTGATTAAGGTGATGTATTTGAAATAGAATTGCAATATTGACACTAATTCCATGAAAGCTCCAACGAACAGTCAAGTCACAATAAACTACAGCCTTGCAAAAAGCACAGATACTCAGGTTTTTGTGTATAATATTAATGGACAACAAGTATGGATTTCTGAAAAAATCTACCAAGATCCTGGAAATTACTCAATTCCGTTATCACTAGAATCAGAGATAATTTATCATTCACCATCTGGTGTGTATTTTTTTAGTCTGCAAACCGAAGATGGAATATACACGAAAAAATTTATCCTCTTAAATTAGTCTATTCTAAAATAATGTTTGTCTAACTATTAAGCATGATTGGAGGAGCAAAGTGAGGTTATTCAATAAGAAAGTTCTAATGATAGAATTTGCATTGATATGGACCTTAGTACCATCAACTATATTTGGTGCTGATATCGTGAAAGGTTTGTGGAGTGGTGATTCCCTAAGCTACAGAGATGTGTCTATTATCGTTCCGTCTTTGATATGGCTCAGGATCTATACGATGATCCGGAGAAGATTATGCTGGCAAAATACTTGAAATCTCATTTACTCATCCTGGATGAACTGGGAATGAAATCACTTCCAGCTAAAGCAGCTGAAGCACTTTTGGAGGTCATTCACCGGAGGTATCAACAACACTCAACCATTATTGCAACCAACCGGCCCATCGAGGACTGGGGGAAGATCCTGGGGGATACTGCTGCTACTTCTGCTGTTCTGGATCGCTTTCTGGAACTTGTTCATATTATCAAAATTACCGGTCGGAGTTACCGGCTCAGAAATATCAAAAAAGGAGCAATGAATATCGAAAAAAAAGAACTGGAAAAAGGAATTAAGACGAACTAAACTGAACTCACTGGGGTGGTACACTTTGAAGTGCCCCCAACCGGTACATTTTCAAGTGCCCGCTGACACCATAATCGTTCTTCTTTCGCCTTTTTAGCAATGATATATTTAACCTGAAGGGCAAATATATCGAAACACTTGTTAAACTGGACACACCTGTCCCACAGCATCACTCACTGACTTATTGAGGAGGGCTAAACGAGCTTGATATTTAGTAATTCTGTGTAGAATCGCCACCACGTATTCTTGTAATACCATATTCAGTTCTAAAGTAGACATTAAATCCAAGATATTTTTCTTTTTTACTCCCGGTGCGATTTTCAATAGAAAATTCGCACTGCTTCACTTTAAATGTGAAGCAGTGCGGCTTGTCCAGGCGTAGCATGGAATGCGAAGACTGATAGCTATGGTGAGCATTTTAAGTGTGCCACACTGAGTTCATCGAAGTGACGTGAAAATGGAAAAGATACAGGAGTTATGGCTAATTTGGAACTGAATATGGTATAACATCCCTGCACTCTGAAGTCATATTGCTACAAATCACTCAGACTTTAGATCTCAAAATTATCGGGGATCGTGGCATTCTTAGGAATAATGATTATTCCATCCTTGATGGTCACCGTGTCACTCTGATATTCATTCAGACCATTTTTATTGATCAATTTGACATTTTTCCCGATGCGGACATTTTTATCGATGATCACATTATTCATAATACAGTTGTTGCCAATACCAATGGGAATGCTGGACTGAGGTACCAGCTCAAAGAAATCAGCCCCCATACAGTATACCCGATCAAAGACAACCCCGTCCCCAATGACGCTGCGAATACCGATGATGGAATCTTTAATTTCGGCATTCCTTATTTTGCAGCCTTCTGAAACAATGGAATGATCAATTTTAGCACCCCGGATCTCACTCCCTGGTAAAAAGCGCTGACGGGTGTAGATGGGGTAATCTTCATTGTAAAATGTGAACTTGAATTTTTCTTCCGTAAGGGCAATGTTGGCTTCGAAAAAGGTCTTGATAGTTCCAATATCCTCCCAGTATCCTTGAAAGCGAAAAGCGGTGGTTTTATAGGTGCCGATAGAATGGGGTATAATATTCTTGCCGAAGTCATCTCCTTTAATCTTCAATACCTCCTTGAGGATATCTTTCCGAAAAATATAGATACCCATGGATGCCAACACCTTCTGTTCACCATCCAGTTCCTCGGACAATTCATCAATGAGCCCGGGGGTTTGAGGTTTCTCAACAAACCGCGTAATAGAATCAGCAGTATCCACTTTCAATACACCCAATTCTGGTGCTGTGGTTAGGGGCATGGGACGTACGGCTACAGAAACGTCAGCGCCAGACTCCAAATGATGCTGAAA
Organism: Fidelibacterota bacterium; assembly: GCA_024278595.1. Lineage (GTDB taxonomy): Bacteria > Fidelibacterota > UBA8477 > UBA8477 > JABMPR01 > JABMPR01. The sequence goes on from JAJRSW010000038.1 coordinate 4,485, forward strand.
GAACTCTGAATAATCCATTTTATACAAATGATCCCCAGCTAGAATAATATAGTGGGTAGCATTCATCTGCTCAAATCGATCCCAGTAGGAACGCACGGCATCGGCGGTACCCTGGAACCAGTCTTTATTGTCGGCAGTCTGTTGGGCGGCCAGGATCTCGATATCACCCCGGGAAAAAATATCAAATTTATAGGTACTGTGGATGTGACGATGCAGGGAGGTTGTATTGAATTGGGTCAGGATGTGGATCAAATTTATCCCTGAATTGATGCAGTTGCTGATGGGGACATCAATGAGTCGGTATTTACCACCGATATGGACAGCTGGTTTAGCACGATAGGAAGTAAGGGGAGCTAATCTCTCGCCCCGACCACCACCGAGGATGATCGCTCCGAGTCTGGTCTTTGCTGGTTTCATTGTGGCATCTCTTTCATCTTTTTGTATAGTTCAATATACTGCCGGGCAGATCGATCCCATGAAAAATCCTGAGCCATGGCTCGCCGCATTAATTCGCTCCACTGACTTTTAGCCTGATATACTGTTAGGGCTCGTTTAACAGCTCTCAGAAGCGCTTTGACCGTGTACGGCTCAAAGAGAAAGCCAGTGCCTTGCTCTGAGGACCAATCGACCACGGTGTCGCCCAGACCACCGGTAAGATGAACGATGGGGATGGTGCCATAGCGCAGACTATAGAGCTGATTAAGTCCACAAGGTTCAAAGCGACTGGGCATGAGGAACATATCTGCTCCAGATTCTATGAGGTGTGCCACAGCTTCGTTATAGCTCTCATCAAAGGCAATCCTGCCGGGGTGCCGTTTACCAGCCTCACGGAGTTGTTGGGCGATCTGGGGGTCACCAGAGCCGAGAAATATAAATTTTAGACCCAGAGCGACCAGATCATCCAAAAGCTTGATGATGAGTGGGAAACCCTTATTCTCAACCAGTCTGGAAATAGATCCCATGAGGGGGGTCTCCAGATCATCATCCAACCCGGTTTGCCTGAGCAGCTCACGCTTATTCAAGCGCTTACCAGTCAGATCCAGGGCTGTATAATGAAACGGGGTGTAGCTGTCTCGTTCAGGATTCCAATAATCTGTATCGATCCCATTGACGATCCCGTGAAATTTTGGTTCGGCCATCCTCAGATGTTGGTGACTATGCTCATCAATTCCTGATCCATTTATTAATTCCCGAGCATAACCTGGGCTGACAGTATTTACGAGGTCCGCCCCATCGATACCCTCCAGGAGAGCGCTGTAATTCTCCCATTGGGTCAGGGTGAGCATATTCTGGAGCACAGGGGGCAATAATTCCGCTTCATCCGGCGAAAAGTGGCCATGGTACAAAAAATTATGGATGGTGAAGATGGTCTTAATGGAGCGGGCTGAACCCTTGACCAGTCCAGGTAAAAGTCCACTGTGGTGATCATTGCAGTGTAAAATATCAGGTGTGAGCAACTGCTTATCCAGGAGATCTATAATGACCAGTTGAAAGAAGAAGAAACGCTGATTATTATCTGCAAATCCCGCACCATTTGGAAGGGTGTAGATGCCGTCCCGCTTAAAAAAGCGCTCATTCCCTATGAACCAGGTTTCAGCCTGACCCTTTGTGGCTACTGATTTGTGAACGGTATACGCCAGGGTCTCAGACCCCAGACTGACGGATCCGCTGATCCCGGTGGAATTTATGCTATGCTGCTTCTGATCAATTTGTCCATACAGGGGAGTGATGACCCTGATACTGGCAACCTGAGAACTTAAGGCAGCGGGTAGACTCCCTGCCACATCAGCCAGGCCACCTGTCTTGGAAAAGGGGGTGACTTCAGCCGATACGAATAAGATATCCATGTGGCTTAGTTATCAGCGTAGCTCACACGACAGATAATGGGAAGGTGATCGGAATAGCCCCCCTGATATTTACCACTGCGGTACATTCGGAAGGGCCAACCCGTATATTTTCCACTGGATTCCAGCAGGTAACCCGGTCGAAATGGAGCACTACTGGCCGGGATCCATTTAAATCCACGTCCATCCTGCAGCCCAGCGGAGATGATGATCTGATCCAATACGTCCCATTTTCCCCGGTACATATAGGTGCCTGCATCTGGATCCTGCTGGAGATCCCAGGTAGTATTGATCAAATCTCCTGGGTAGGTGCTTATTTTACCAGAACCAGCTCGGAGTACCTGAGCCAGGGATGGATCATCGGGGTGATCATTAAAGTCACCCATAATGATGATATCGGCTCGGGGATCTTTACTAAGGATCTCATCGACCCGGGTTCGTAAAGTTGCAGCAGCGCTGCGCCTCAATGGATCGGTCTGTTGCTGACCACCCCAGCGGGAGGGCCAGTGATTGATATATACAAAGAGTGGTCTCGGAGATTTAGCACCGGGAAAGCTGAATTCAGCTTCAATGATATCCCGGGTTCTATCATCACCTGCCAGAAAAATGGAAATAAAGTGTTTGTGCTCCAGGACCAACAGCTCAGGATCATAGAGCAAGCCACAGTCGATGCCGCGTTCATCGGGAGATTCCTGGTGAATGATGTTGAAATTACCTCGAATGAAATCCTGATTCAAGCGATCTAAGACAGCGAAATTCTCGATCTCTGCCAGTCCCAATAGGGCCAAATCCTGATTTTGATCCAGATGGTGGATCACTCTGCTCAGATCCTGGTATTTTTTTACCAGTCGTTCCTCGGTCCATGCGTAACTGCCTGAGGGGGTGAAGTCATCATCCAGGGTTTCACCAGCATTGGTGGTATCGAATAAGTTCTCAACATTCCAGAAACCCACCTGAAAAGAATTCTGGCCAGCGGCATATTCAATACCACTGACCAGAATGATTGTAAGTAACAGGAGCCGCATGGTTTGAATTACATCTCTTTTTCGGCTCTTAGTTCTCGACCCTTAACCAATAGTCCTGCTTCGACCAGATCCGGGGTAAGATAGACAATGCCATCCTCAGCATGTGGTTCGCCGTAGACTGAATGCGCCGATTTAAGACCACCCAGCCAGGCGCGCTTATCTGATATATAAACAAGATCACCCGGATGAGCTTTCATTTCGGACATTTCACGCTTCGAAAACCGCATGAAGCTTTCATCACTCTCAGTAAGCTTCCAGTGCACCAGCACAGTTTTGCTCTCGGCATCATTTGGTTCACTACCTTTGAATTGCTTACGGGCAATAGTGATGGAACTTGCAGTCAGACCAAGGGTGTTAGCTTCTTCATCATAGTGAACGAAGTAGGTAACGGTCAGCGGTAACAGAACGATCACGCCGAGAGCTGCAATAACTTGAGTACTCATTCCAAAAACACCAAACATAACGGTAGTAAACAGGAGGATTGCCACACCAACCATAATATTCATGATCGTTTTGGCATTTGCTTTAGCGCGTATCCGGGAAATTAAACTGATCTGCCAACGGGTGGTCAGAGTGGCACCCACAGCAACACCAGAACACACGAGTGTATTGTATAATGCTCGAATGTAAGAATATGGATGGACTGCATTCATTTCAATGCCATGATCGAAGGGGGCAATTAAGATGCCGGGGAATCTCGCTCCCAGAATCATCAGGGCTACACCGCCAACGAAGGTAGTGATAACCGCTGAAGCTGTAAATCGTTTCCAAAAGACTCCCAGGAATATCCCGACGACCAGGGGAGGTGTAAGCGTAGAATGGAAAAATCCATGCGCCTCGTAAACGGTGGGAAAGTTTTTAAAAGCTAAAACAGCCAACACGCCGAGAATAGTAACTACAATGGAGGCATAGCGAGCCGCTAGCAATTCCTTTCGCTCAGTTTCCGCTACAGAACTGAATGATTTCTGGAGGAAGCGACGGATCGGGCGATGGACGTCATTGATGTAAATGGCTGCCGTTGCATTGATGAGCGTGTCAACGGTACTCATCAGAGCAGCGGTTAAGGCAGCCATGATGAATCCAAACATACCCGGACTGGCTATGATATTCGCTACCACAACAAATATTTGATCTGGAGAAACAGCCGGACTGATAATATCTGGACTGGTAATTGAGATAGCCTTTCCGATCCAACCCGCATTGCCAACAACAATGGCTGAGATCGGCAGCACGAAAAGAATATTGATGGCAGCGGCTTTACGACCTTCATTCACATTTTTACAGGCCATGAAACGCATGATAAGACCCTGGTTCATAAATAAGAAACCGATGGAGCCTGCAATGGCGTCCTGCCAGAATATTCCCACAAAATTAAAGCTGGACGGCTGGTTAAAGTCCGCCATGGGTAATTTCCACTCAGTGGGCAGCAGGTCCCAAAATATATCAAATCCGCCGAGATAGGTAATTCCAAAGAAGAACAGGAGCAGACCAGCAAAGAGTAGAATGAAGCCTTGCAATAGATCCGTAAAAATGACAGCAGTTTGACCCCCGTAAGTGATGTAGATACCAGTAATAATGGCAATGACGATAATGGCGCCCATCAGGGTAACAGGAATGGTCATTCCCAAAAGCATGAATGCAGATGGCAACATGGGGATCACGGCTTTACCAAGGGTGAGGAAGCCGATCCCGATATAGCCGATCATATAGAGCAATAAGAGAATGGTGGCTAAAAATCGGGATGATGGACTGAATCGTTTTTCAAAATATTCAGGGATGGATCTAATTTTTGAATAAACAATGATGGGCAACCAGCCAAACATGAAAAAGGCAATGAAAAACCAGTCATTCAAGTAGGTCATTGTAGACGAGATCCCGTGCTCAAAGCCCTTGGCAGAATATTTTACAAAACTATGGCTTCCCACGCCAGTGGCTACGATGGACATAGTGATCAACCACCAGGAGAAACGTCTTCCACCAAAGAAAAAATCAGAAGTATTTTTTGTATACCGACTGAAGTAGCTACCAAAAAGCATAATTGCGATGAAGTAAACAACCATCACAACCCAGTCAGTCGTTGTGCCAATACTGTGGAATGTCTGCATTATCCAGCTCCTACGATCTTTTTAAAACGTAAGGTCACTATGACAAATATGACAACCATTATCAGGAGTGTGTAAAGTACAGTATAGGGTGATATAGTCCCCAGAGCGGCCCAGGTCATGAGCGCGTGCATGGTTAGATACCACACAAAACCGAAGAGCAGGATCCACATCCATTTTTTATGTGAGCTACGTCTTAGATCAAATGATCCAGCTTTTAGAGTGATTAATATTCCAGCTACGAATAGGATACCCCCCAGACCATACAGGTAGATGAAAGGCAGCCAGGAATGTGAAAATAGGTCCATGTTGTCTCCTTCGCATATTGTAAAACAAAATAATTTCATGACCTGATATTCAAACAGAAATCGGTACTGGCATCAGCTATTTATGGTATTACTTGAAAGGAGTAATTGCTTGGAGACCAGGCGCACCACCAATGATCATAAACCCACAAATACACTTTGTCCTGGACCAGTCCGGACTATTATAACAGCATGGGAACCACACACAAAAAGGTCGCGTTTCACACCCTGGGATGTAAGCTCAACTATGCGGAAACATCTACCATTGCCCGTCAGTTTGAAGCAGCTGGTTATGAGAAGATCGACTTTCAGGAGGCAGCTGACCTATACATTATCAATACTTGTTCGGTGACCGAAAATGCTTACCGTGAATTCAGAAAGATCGTAAATCGCGCAAAACGCCAGGCTCCTGATTCCAGAATTGCAGTGATCGGATGTTACGCCCAGCTTCGACCGGAGGCAATTGTGGCTGCTTCAGTGGTTGATTTGGTTTTAGGGACTCGGGAAAAGTTCAATTTGCTGGAGCATATTCAATTTGCAGGGCAGGGTGACCAGGCTTTGGTCATCCAGGATGCGCAAATTGATGAGGTTCATGGTTGCATCCCGGCCTTTTCCATGGGCGATCGGACCCGTTCTTTTTTAAAGATCCAGGATGGATGTGATTATCCCTGTACCTATTGTACAATTCCGCTGGCCCGGGGAAAAAGTCGCAGTCTTGATCCTGATATTCTGGTCCAACAGGCTCACGAGATCGCAGCTAAGGGGGTGAAGGAGATCGTTCTAACAGGTGTCAATGTGGGGGATTATCGCTTTGGTGATAATTTGGTGTTGTTGGACCTCTTGAAGCGCTTGGATCAGGTGAGCGGCATCGACCGTTTCCGAATATCATCCATCGAACCCAATCTGTTGACTGACGAAATCATTCGGTTTGTGGCAGGATCTTCCAGCATCTTACCCCATTTTCATATTCCACTCCAAGCCGGCTCCGATAGAATATTGAGTTTGATGAAACGCCGGTATGCCGTTGAGCTATTTGAAGACCGCATCAGAGCGGTGAGAGAACTGCTGCCTGAGGCCGGCATTGGTGTTGATGTGATCGTAGGCTTTCCTGGTGAGGGCGCTAATGAGTTTGACCAGACCTACTCACTATTAGAATCCCTTGATATCAGTTACCTGCATGTATTCACGTATTCTGAGCGACCGGATACAGCGGCCATTACTTTACCGGGTAAAGTACCACTGCCAGAGCGGAAAATGCGCAATCGGCGGTTAACAGAATTATCCAGCAAGAAGCATCAGGGCTTTGCACTGAGACAGTTGAATCGATCAACCCAGATCCTGTTCGAGACCTGGCAGGGTGGTGTGCTTTCGGGAATGACAGAAAACTATTTGAAGGTGCAGGTCACGAGTAGCAAGCAGGAACTGGTCAACACCATCGCAGCGGTTGAATTGACTGGCGTAAAGAATCAGAGACTAATGGGTAAGCTATCGGGAAGTAGCACGGATCATTTCTGATAATTGAAGCGTCAAATACTAATTTGACTGCCTGGCGCCCATGCTCAGTGATACTAGTGTCGAGTCAACCTTGTACTGTCGCAACCAAGTCTTGTTTTTTGTGCTGCCAACTGCGTTAAATATTCCTACCATAGCTATACTTCGATGAACTCAGCACGAGCGGCTATGCTAAGAATATTTGCCTGGTTGGTAACAAAAACTCCTGCGACTTTTTGCACATAACATGGTTAACACAACACTAGACTGGTTGTTCCAACAACGAGAAATTGCCGCACTGATTGCCTCGGTTCCAGGCTTCGTTCAAACAACTACGCCCGGCCTGCATGAAGATGCTGCAACCCGTGATTGCAAGTCCCTAGGACTCGGCAATCTCTCTTTAATATTATTGGACTTATGAACTACTTCAAGATCAAATAAAAAGAGGCAACCGATCCGGTCGCCCCTTTTAATGGTATTTTGAACCTGAAATATTAGGCTGTCTTCACCGCCGGTTTGATCTGAGACATGATCACAGCAGCTACGAGACAGAGCGCCCCGCTAATGGTGAAGGCCAGGGGAAAGTTACCCATATCACCCAGCCAGCCACCCATGATGGGTCCAAATATACCACCAAAACCGTAGGCCAGGAATATCCAGCCATAGTTTTGACCAATGAATTTGGCACCAAAAGTATCAGCAGTGATGGTGGGGAACAGCGAAAAGTTTCCACCAAAGTTAAACCCAATGAGCGTCGCTCCCAGATATAACAGGACCGGTGTACCAGCCATCCATTGGAACAGGATCACAAATACACCCTGGGTGGCCATCATAATGACGATGGATCGTTTCCGTCCCAGTTTATCACTGATGGCACCCCAGGCAATGCGTCCCAGCCCATTGGCCAATGAAAAGAAGACCGCCATGGCCGTACCAGCAATGGCGCTGGCACTGATTGAATCGATACCATTTTCCGTGAGGGCTAACATCGGGAAGAGTTTCATAAGCCCAATACTCATGAGGCCGGCACTTGCTCCAAAGGCAAAGGTCATTGAGATAAAATGGAATTGAGGGGTCTTGAGCATCTCGGTGCTGTTAAAATCATTACCGGTGTCGACTGTACCATCAGTAGCCACAGGAGCAACATAGCCGGCTGGCAGCCAGCCTTCTGGTGGAAAGATCATCCAGGCGGCACCGATCAGTATCATAAGCATAAAAATAGCACCCAGGGCTGTGAAAGTGGTACTGAGTCCATAGAGCATGATGAGACTGCCCCATGAACCTGCCAGTTTTACCCAGAGAGTTGCCCCAAAACCAAAACCAGCCACGGCCAGACCTGTGATGAGACCTTTTTTATCTGGAAACCAACGCATGCCAACCGCAATTGGAACCACATAGGCCAGACCGATCCCGGTACCACCGATCACCCCGATAAATATGAGTAAGGCCATAAAACTGGTGCCTCCAAATAAACCAGCTAACAGATACCCGGATCCCAGCACAAAACCACCAGCCATGGCCACCTTACGGGGTCCAAGTTTGGGCATAATCCGACCGGCGATGACCATCACTATGGCAAAGAAGAACAAACCAGTGGCAAAAACACCCTGGGTCATAGCCTTGGTCCAACCAGCTTCAACCAACGATGGCGTAAAAATAGACCAGGCATAGATCGCACCAAGAGCGAGCTGGATCAGAATAGCGCCAACAACAACAAACCATCGATTTTTAACTTCCATTTTTCCTCCTGTATATGAAATATGAACAATTTGCGGGGGGGATAAAAATATTTTCAACCATGGCCATTATATTTGCATGAATGGTGCCAAGGTAGCACCATTTTTGCACAATTGTGTGGCTGGGAAACAAGCATAATAGCACTGGGATCAATATGACAATTATTGATCTCGCAACATTTAAATGATTGGGTAATAGAAGGGGAACCTCATGGGTATCGTAAAAAAACGTCGTTATCAGATGGAAAGCAGAGATGAGCCGCTGGAGGTGATCGTTCGCGGAACAGATGTCTTAAATGAACCCCTGCTGAACAAGGGCACGGCCTTTTCTCTGGAAGAACGGGATGCTTTGGGTCTACGGGGGCTGGTACCACCCAAGGTGGTCGAATTGAGTGGTCAGGTTGAGCGTGTGCTGGAAAACTACCGGAGGAAGACCGATCCCCTGGAAAAATTCATTTTCCTCACCAGTCTGCATGACCGTAATGAGACGCTATATTACAAGGTCCTCACCGAAAATCTAATGGAAATGACCCCCATCGTTTATACACCAGTAGTGGGCGCAGCCTGTCAGCAATTCGGGCATATTTATCGCAAAAACCGGGGCATGTATATCAGCATGGATGATAAGGGTCATATCCGGGATATGTTCAATAATTGGAACCAGGAAGAGATAGACATTATTGTTGTCTCAGACGGCAGCCGCATCCTGGGTCTGGGGGATCTGGGTGCCAACGGGATGGGGATACCCATTGGGAAATTGGCTCTTTATGTTGCCGGTGGTGGCATTTTCCCCAGTAAGACCCTGCCCATCTTATTGGATACCGGAACCAATAATCAGGAATTATTGGATGACCCACTTTATCTGGGAATGAACCAGCAACGGGCTGAGGACGCTGATTACTATGAATTAGTCGATGAATTTGTCCAGGCGGTCCAGGATCGTTGGCCAAAAGCACTGATCCAGTGGGAGGATTTCACCAATAACCACGCCTTCCCATTATTAGAAAAATACCGGGACAAAGTCTTGTGTTTTAACGATGATATCCAGGGCACCGGTGCCGTTGCGTTATCAGGATTATTAGGCGGAATGCGCATGAAAAAGGAGAAGCTGTCAGAGCAGCGGATCATTTTTTATGGTGCCGGTTCAGCTGCAGTGGGGATCGCAGATACCATCGTCGCCGGGATCATGGAAGAAAGCGGTATGACTGCTGCAGAATCCCGCAAATTATTCTGGCTGTTGGATAGCCTGGGATTGGTGGTGAAGGACGGCCCCAGGGCGCTGCAAGCTCACAAAGTACCTTATGCCAGAGATGAAGCCCATATTCCTGACCTCATGGGAGTAATTCGAGCTATCAAACCGACCATTTTGGTAGGTGTGAGTGGTCAGGGTCAAGCCTTTACGCAAGAGGTCGTCAAAGAGATGCACAAACATGTCAAGCAACCCATCATCTTCGCCCTTTCAAATCCAACCAGCAAATCAGAGTGCACGGCTGAGCAGGCTTATCGCTGGACCAAAGGGCAGGTGATCTTCGCCAGTGGAAGTCCCTTTGATCCCGTCCGGTTGAAGGGCAAAATCTATGTTCCGGGACAGGGCAATAATATGTTCATCTTTCCCGGCGTGGGTCTGGGCGCAGCTCTGTGTCAGGCCAGTAAGGTTACTGATGCCATGTTTTACATGGCAGCTAAAACCCTGGCGGAAATGGTTACCGAGGAGGAATTAGCCTTGGGTACGGTCTATCCAGATCTGCGCAAGATCCGCAAGATCTCAGCAACCATCGCAACTGCCATTTGCCGGATGGCCTTTGATGAAGGACTGGCGGGGATAGCAGAACCGGAAGATATTCGTAAATTCGTTAAAACGAATATGTATACTCCGGAATATCCCAGGTATGTAGCGGCTACTGAATCGTAATTATGCTCATAATTCCGAACAAAGCCTCCACCGTACTGTTTGATGTTGGAGGCTTTGTGATTTCTATTCGCTTATGCGGTGTCAAAATAGCTGATAGGGGCAATATGGAACAGTAATGACTCATAGTATGAATTGAGGTCGGTCATATATTCTGGCATCACACCCAACTATTGCCATCAATTGTCCCAGCCTTCAGGCTGACGGATAATAAACCTTATACCATCTTCACCTCCAGATGCGCGGTAAATTTTTTATATTTTCCATTATTTCTTCACCTGCATTATTCATGAATTATTGCATCGAAGACACTAAGCCACGAAGATTATTAAAGTTATGAACAAGGTCATTTTAAACAGAATTATTTGCATCTGTGAGTGATATTATTTGATAAGCATATATTTATTTTAAACTTTGGGTCTCCGTGACTTGGTGGCTATGAATTATTCAGTTTAACTGTGATAACGGGAGATATATCATTGTTATATATGATGATATGGAAGCAAGTGAAAATCTTTAATTGACTAAATCGAATCCTTGAATTTGTGCATATTTCATCAAAATTGAGGGATGAAACAAACTCAACCCACAGTGCTATATATCGTCTTGATCATTGCCATGGCCACCTGGGGCCTATCGTGGACCAATGGTAAGATCCTGGGTAATTATACAACAGTTCCCATCCTCATGGTTTGGCGCTTCTTTATTGCTGCCCTGGCCATGTTGCTGGTGCTGATCTTTACCAAAACACCCTGGCGGATCAACCGGATGGGCGGGGTGATCATTCTGGTCAGTGCCATGCTGCTGGTGCTCTATAACCACTTCTACTTTACCGGAACCCATTATGGCGCTGCCGGTGCAGGTGGGGTGCTGGTCACCACACTGAACCCGGTCCTGACCTTCATGCTGATCTCAGGCATGAACCGGGAACTGCCGCAGGGGCGGGCTCTGGCAGGAATTATCCTGGGTATCCTGGGGGGCTCAATCCTGATCAATCTATGGCAGGCTGGCTGGACGGCGATCTGGTCCAGCGGGAATCAATATTTTGTTCTGTGTGCCATAAGTTGGGCATTTCTGGCCGTGATCTCTGCCAGGATCAACAAGCATATGAGTACTTTGACATTCAGTTTCTGGCTGTATCTGGCCAGCGGCTTTATGGCTCTATTATTTGTTGGGGATGGTGACCTTTTGGCAGTTCTGAGTTATGAATTTAATTTTTGGCTTAATCTGTTCTCCGTGTCTGTGGGTGCCATGGCCTTTGCCACCACAGCCTATTTTTTTGCCACCTCACGCCTAGGGGCTGAGAAAGCTGCCGCCTTCATATTCACGGTACCAGTGAGCGCCATGATCTTCAGTATGATCATTTTGAATGAACCCCTCAAACTGAATATCCTCATGGGCGGGCTGCTCTCTATCTTTGCCGTGTACCTGATCAATAGTAATAAAAAAAACATCATTACCATGGAATCAATTTCTGAAAATGATTAAAATCATCCTATATTCATTCAAATATGTTTAAGCAAATAATTTATACAACCTCGATTTTATTCCTGTTCTTTGGCTGTAGTGGTCAGCAGGAGGATGTTTCCAATTTAACGAAACTGGATTGGACGCCCATTGACTCCATCAATGAAGAATTACCCCGGGGTATCCAGGTTTTCCAGAGCATCCACGTGGGTGCCAATTTGCGGGCCTGGTATGTCAAGGTTCAGGAATCAATTCCCGAGATTGAGACTCGGGTAGTGGTCTCCCGGGACAGTGATGGCAGGGAGACTGTTTCCGAATTTGCTGAGCGGTTGCAGGTTCCGGTTATGATCAATGGCGGTTATTTCAGAATGGATCTGAATCCGGCAAAACACGTGGGCATTTTGAAGGTCAATGACGACCTGATCCACTCGGCTACACCTTCTGTTCTGCGCGGTGAACAAAGATTTTATCTCCATCGGGCGGCCATTGGTTTTGATGTTGACGATCAGGTTGGTATCGAGTGGGTGTCCACTGAGGGTGATTCTGTCTATCGCTGGGATAGGGCCATTGATAATACACCTGGATCGCCTGGGGCTAAACAGGATACAGCATTTCGCCAGCTCTGGACCGCCCGGGATATTCTTGGCGGTGGTCCTCAATTGATCCGCGATGGGCAGATCGCAATCGCCATTGATGAGGAAGTCTTCTTTGGCACCAGTATTCCACAGGTTCATCCTAGAACAGCAGTTGGTATCACTGCGCAGGGCGATCTGATATTGCTATTGGTGGATGGCCGCCAGTTGATCAGCCGGGGGGTAGATCTCAAGGAACTGGCTCAGATACTGTTTGATCTGGGTTGCCAGGATGCCATTAATCTTGATGGGGGTGGCTCCTCGGCCTTGGTGGTGAACGGGGTTTTATTGAACCGTCCTGCGGGCACTACGACTCAGCGGGAAGTGATGTCTGCTCTCGCTGTAGAATCCAGATAGACTATAATTCAGCTTGTGTTGGGACACAAGGATTTGAAAACGACCATGCTCTACACGCCGGTCTTGAATCGAGGGTCGGCCGGTGTCCGTAGTCCTCTAGAGAATTTACCTGGAGTTTATAAGGTATCGACACCTCTGTTAATCGAGAAGAGGATCGTGTATGAACCTTGTAGATTCATCAGGTTGGCTTGAATATTTTGCTGACGGAGAAAATGCAGATTTCTTTGCGAGCTCAATCGAAGATACGGAGCATCTGGTTATTTCAACCGTTAATATTTATGAAGTATTTAAACGGATTCTTATCCAACGTGATGAACACTCTGCTCTTCAAGCTGTAGCCATCATGGAACAGGGTCACGTTGTAGATCTATCATCTGAAATTTCATTGTCCGCAGCACTGATTAGCTGCAAAAACAAAATCCCCATGGCCGACAGTATGATTTATGCAACGGCTAAAGCAAGTAAAGCTACTTTGTGGACTCAAGATATTGCTTATGAAGCATTGGAAGGCGTTAAATATATCAAGAAGTGAGCCTAATCTCTGTGATTAGGATAGACATGACCCCAAGACGAGCCTGAGCAGCAAAATTGCTAGGATTGGGTCATTTCTAGCCTGGTGTTCGATAAGGCGCGGTTGCTATACAGGGATTGATGGATGCTACCAGCTTGTCAGGATCAAAGCTCAGTTTGAACTCATAAGCCAGCTCGATCATGAATGTAGTCTGCTGGCTTGTGATGGGACCTGTAAAGGGACCCCTCTCTTTGAAATATCATGCTTGATGACCTCGCAAAAAGTATTTGGGAAAAGACGGAATATGCCCTATGTATAATAAATACAATTACTTATGACATATACACCTAAACCTTTAAATAACAACACTCTGCGTCATTTCGACCGACTCAATGCAACGCTCTGCGCGAGAGGGACTTTCTGCGGGGGCGCCATGCTTAAGTATGGCTGTTAAACCTAGACACTCTCGGTGAACGAATATCCTCCAAATATCCGCCTGGTCATCTATCAAAAACTCCTGCGACTTTTCACAGACTGCAAGGGTGAACGGACACCTGTCTTGTGAAGCTTGGTGAGAAAATAACTATTAATTCGGCCATGTTCGAAAAATTGGTTTTGCCCGGCAAATTATCATTTAGATTAGATGTACCTTTCCTATTTTAACCTGGCCAATATGAAGGTGAATATTTACTACAGAGTCTGTTGCTCCATGAGACGGATTCGATATTATAAAAGGGGCTCATCATGATCCTGGTAAAAGATAACCGCTGTGACTTCTGCGGTACCTGCGTGGCAGTCTGCCCTGTGGATGCCATCGAGTTGCGCGAAGCCGATATTTCCATCATCCACGAGACCTGTATCGATTGCGATATTTGTATCTGGGTCTGTCCCATCGATGTTTTGACCAGCGACCAGGAACCGGAGGGAAAAAATGACTGATTATGATGTGATCGTTGTTGGTGGCGGACCGGCTGGATCCATGGCTGCTCATTCTGCGGCTTCCCAGGGTCTAAAAACTATTATGCTGGAAAAGGACCGGGATATTGGATATCCCGTAAGGTGTGGTGAAGCGATCGGAGATGTGGGTTTAAGACAATTCATGGATCCACAACCAGAATGGATCGCCGCGACTATCACAAAAATTCGCATGCGCTCTCCCAATAACACCCCCATCGATTTCGAATCAGATCAAATTGGCTATATTCTCCATCGACGAATATTTGACTATGCCCTGGCCAATCGAGCCAGTCAGGTTGGTGCTGAAATTCAAACCCGGGCCTATGTTGACGGACTGATCATTGAAAATGAAGCCGTCCGAGGTGTCCAGTATCAGTACATGGGTGAAAAACGCAGCCTGAGAGCCAAACTTGTCATCGGAGCCGATGGAGTTGAATCAAGAGTGGGCCGCATGGCTGGCATACGAACATCCATAAAATTACGGCATATTGAATCAGCCTATCAAGCCACTGTGGGAAATATCGAAATAGATCAAAGCATGATCGATTTTTATGTGGGCCGGAATTGGGCACCAGGCGGATACTTATGGGTATTCCCAAAAAGGGATGGCATGGCCAATGTCGGTCTGGGTGTCATTGGAACGCTGGCCCGGGATTACAATTCACATGATCTGGTCCATAAATTTCTCAAGGAATACTATCCCAAAGCCACCATGCTGACCAGTGTCTGTGGTGGTGTACCAATTGCCCAGACTCTGAAATGCATCACCGGTAACGGTATCATGTTAACTGGTGATGCTGCTCGCATGGTGAACCCCGTCTCCGGCGGAGGCATTATCTCTGGTATGCACGGTGGGAAAATTGCCGGTGAAGTTGCTGTAGAGGCCATCTCAGCCGGGGATGTTTCGGTGAATGGTCTCCGTGAATATCCCAAGCGCTGGCGAAAGGTCGGTGGTAAAAATCATGAGACCCTGCACCGCATTTCTGAAACTATTTATGACATAACCGATGAGCAACTGAACAAAATTGCTGAAAGATTATCCAAGACCCCTGAGAAAGACCGGACCCTCCTGAAAATATTCACCGCGGTTGCCCGGGAAAAACCCAGAATTCTGCTGGACGTGACCAGAGCATTTGCAGGGGTCTAAAGGAAACTCTGATTTTGGATGCAAAAAGAGCAATAATCGTTCCTGACATTGAGATTGCAGCATACTGAGTATGCTGCTCAGCGTTGCTTTAAATATTTAAAAAAGGATTATCCGAGCAGGAAATGAATAACTCCAGGCATAGATCATCAGACTATATCCGATTCGTTTTCTCCTTTGGGAATAGAAATCATTTATGAGTTTTGCAGAATACTTACAGGGCATTGGTCTGGGTACCTTTGTATCATTTGATCTTGAGGCAACTGGTCTGGACCCTAAAAAAGATTTTGTCATTGAATTCGGGGCGGTTAAAGTGGTTGACGGGATTCCCGTTGAACGCTATCAGCAATTTGTCAAACCGCCTGTCAGAATTCCCAAATTCATTCAAAAATTAACCGGCATTACTGACGAAATGGTTAGGGATGCACCCCTATTCGAAGAAGTTGTTGATGATCTGTATGATTTTCTGGGAGATCATCCGCTGGTGGCCCACAACATCCATTTCGATCATAATTTTCTGAATGTCAAACGGGAAGATATTGATGGGATACCCTTGAATAACGATCTCATGGATACCCTGAGTCTGGTCAGAACCATGCGCTATGATATGATCAACCATAAACTGGGCACGGTTGCCGAATTTTATGGTCTATCGAAAGCGGGCGCTCATCGCGCTGACTACGACGCCGACATGGTTGCCGATATCCTCCTGATCCTGCTCTCTGAAATGAAGCGCATCTCTAATGATGTTCTGGAAGTGCTGGTAAAAGTCATGGATGGTACCGATCTGCCCAATGAGGTCCTTTATCGTCGGATGCTTGATTGGACCGCTTCTGGGCGCAGTCTGGAAGAACTGGCTGAATATCCGCGCATTCCGCTACCTCAGAAACCAAATATTCGACACCATGCCACCACTGCCGATTACCCCGATCTGGATCAGATATTCGCCTCCGATGGATTGCTTTCACAAAAATTGGAGTCCTATGAACTGCGTCCCGCCCAGGTCGAGCTGGCCAAAGATATCCAATTCGCCATGCGCAATGACGAATTCCTGGTGGCAGAAGCCGGCACAGGGGTGGGTAAGAGCCTGGCTTACACCATTCCAGCCGTCTTGACCCGGCATGAACTGAAAGAGGATGAGCCCATCTTTGTCAGTTGTAATACCAAGAACCTGCAAGATCAGCTCTTTCACAAAGAGATCCCCTTTATTCAGGAACAACTCGGTCTACCACTCCGGGCTCTGCTGCTGAAAGGTCGCAATAATTATTTATGCAAGACGAAATGGCAACGGAGTGTGCGTGATATAGCCTGGCGGTTCAGCCGTCGTGAAAAAGAAGGCCTCCAGACCCTGGTGGTCTGGGCGCATGAGACCCCTACGGGTGACATCGATGAGCACAATGGTTTTAATACCACCGGGCATGCCCTGGTCTGGTCGAAGCTCAACAGTGAGCCTGGGTTTTGTACTACCCAGGTTTGTGCGCCTAATGACTTCTGCTATCTGGGAAAATTGCGTCAGGAATCTGCCAAGGCCGATCTGGTAGTGGTGAATCATTCACTGCTGCTGGCCGATGCCGCTGCTGACCATGCCATTCTTCCCGCGTATCAGCGTTTGATTGTTGATGAAGCTCAGCTGCTTGAAAAAACGGCTTATCAGTTTTTTGCTGCTGAATTCTCATACAAGAGTATGCGGATTCAGATGGATCAAATCTTCTATAAGGGTCGTAATAAAAGCGGTTTGACCATTGAACTCAGACATCTAATGCTTCCTCTGGATGAGACCCTGAAATCAGGCATTGCCCATTATCTGGACCAGCTTGAAAACGATGTATTGGAGCTGAATAAGATTCTGCTGGCCTTTTATACGGAATTTAAAGCCGGTCACCAACGCGAGATCCAACGAGCCACTTTCACCTATAAAGAATTGTACACCCAGGAAAAAGATGTGTTCGCTCCCGTGCGTGGAATTTGGTACACGCTGAACACTGGTCTCACCTCCCTGACTAATCTGGTGCGGGATATCGAGAAGGCACTGGATGAGATCGATGATGAAAAATTACCCGGTCTGTCTGAGATCAGTACCAGAATTCAATCCTGGCGCGATGCCATGGTGCAAACTCTGGCGGTTATGGATCGACAGTCCGCTGCCGACGATCCCAATATGATCTACTGGTTTGAGATCCTGCCCAAGAGTGACGTGGTGGCTGTGAAATTCGTCCAGGTGCCCCTGGAGATCGGGAAACAGATGCAGACCCGGGTTTATGCGGAAATGTCTTCGGTGATCTTCACCTCCGGAACCTTGAGTGTGGACGGCAGCTTTAATTATCTCATGACCCGCCTGGGTCTTCGCGGACATGATCGTTTACAAGAAAAAACCTATCCGTCACCCTTCTTCTATGAAGATCAAGCCAGAATATTTGTGCCGACTTTCATGGGACCGCAGTATGCTGAGAACTATACTATCGAAGTGCTGTTCCTGCTTGAAAAAATATGGAAGACCCACCCCTTAGGAACCATGATCCTTTTTACCAGCTACACCATGCTCTTGAATTGGCAGGAAGAGTTGGAAGACCGCATCAAGGGCTCAGGACGGAAATTACTGGTCCAATCCAGCCGGGTATCCAGAATGGACCTGATTAATCAATTCCGGAAATATCCCGGCAGTATCTTACTGGCCACTGACAGTTTCTGGCAAGGGGTCGATTTACCTGGTGATACCCTGCAATTGCTGGTAATTGCAAAGTTACCCTTCTCCGTACCCTCTGATCCAATAGTCAGGGCCAATAGCAATGCGCTTAAGGCAGCCGGTGAGAATGATTTTATGGGCTATAGTGTGCCCGAGGCAGCCATCAAATACAAACAGGGAGTGGGACGATTGATCCGTAGTACCACTGATTTTGGCGCCATCATTTCCCTGGATGAACGAATATTCACCAAACGCTATGGCGAGTACTTCCGGAACTCAACACCCATACCCCATGTACCGGCCAGATCGGAGCAGGAAATGGTGGATATGATCCGCTCCTGGTATCGATCTCATGGTATTAAAGATAAAAATTGATTATTGGAGCAAGACATGATCCTTGATGGCAATTCATTAAGTTTAAAGAGCATCAAACCAGAGTTACGAAACCCTTCCACGCTGACGATCAGTGACTCAGCCCGAAAACTGGTTATCCGCTCCCGCAAAGTGGTTGACCATGTCCTGTCAAATGGTGAAACAGTTTATGGAGTAAATACTGGATTTGGTCGGCTGGCAAAGAAACGAATATCCAACAATAATTTAAAACAACTTCAAGTGAATCTCCTGCGCAGTCACGCCGCCGGCGTAGGTGACTATTTACCTCATCGAACTGTCAGACTTATTCTACTTTTGAAGATCAACAGTCTCCTAAGGGGGTATTCAGGGATACGACTAGAGGTCATTGAGGCACTTATGGATCTGTATAATAATGATCTGCTCCCGGCCATCCGAGAACGTGGCAGCGTCGGTGCCAGCGGTGACCTGGCTCCCCTGGCGGATCTGGCCTTACCCTTGATCGGTGAGGGAGGCTTCATTAACGACAAGTTGGAAGTCACCCCTGCGGACCGACTGCTGGAACAATATCAGTTGGCAAAGATCGAGTTAAGGGAAAAAGAGGGGCTTTCGCTGATCAACGGGACCCAAGTGAGTACCGCCCTGGCCATTGGTGCGCTCTTGAAGATCAAAGATCTATTTTTTACTGTCTCGGCTGCCGGTGCTTTTAGTGCTGAGGTCATGCTGGGAACTGATTCTGCTTTCCGAAAAGAGATCCACCAAGCCCGCAATCAAGCTGGTCAGGACTATGCGGGAAAACTCCTGTATGAACTCATGCAAAACAGCGGTTATCGGGATGCCCACCTTGATTGTGATCGGGTCCAGGATTTTTATAGTCTGAGATGCATGCCGCAGGTCCACGGTTCGTTATACGATCTCATCAAATATGCGGAAAATATTCTCATCCGGGAAGCCAACAGCACAACGGACAATCCAGTGACCTTGATCGAAGAGAAACGGGTGGTGTCAGGCGGTAATTTCCATGCGGCACCCATCGCCCATGTACTGGATTATCTGGCCATTGCCCTGGCTGACGTAGCTGCCATGAGCGAAAGACGGATAGCTGCCTTCCAGGAAACCTCACAGAGTAATTTACCCATGTTCCTCATGCAGGAAGCCGGTCTTAATTCCGGATTTATGATCGCCCATGTTACGGCTGCAGCGCTGGCCAGTGAGAATAAGAGTCTGGCCCATCCAGCTTCCGTGGATACGATTCCCACCTCGGCCAATCAAGAGGATCATGTGAGCATGGCGCCCAATGCTGGCTATCAATTACAACAAGTCATCAGCAATTCGACCAACATTATTGCCATTGAATTGATGTGCGCCGCCCAGGCCCGTGATCTAAATCCAAAATATCAGCTGGCCGTCAACAGTGAGGACATCCTGCAAAGGATCAGAATAGCTGTCCCGTACCTTGAACAGGATGGGCCATTGAGCAAACACATCGATTATATAAGCGGGTTGATCAGCTCTGGTGAGATTGCTGAGATCGTCCATCGCAATATACGGGAATCAGTATGAAACATATCAAATGGCTAATGCTTGCTCTCATCACATTTATGTTTATGGTCAGTTGTGCTTCGAGATCAGGCAAATATGCATTACCCAGTGCCACTGCCACTGAAGAACCTGAATGGATCAAAGCCAAGATGACCATCAGGGACACTATTTTTATCGTGATCCATCTTCCCAGAGCAGGCAAGGGTGAATTCGATCGATCGATCCAGGCCGCTCAATCCCAACTCCACACGATCCTCACCAACGAGATCGAGGTCATTTTACGGGACTATTGGGAGCAATCAGAGCTAAGCCGTGATGACACTGTGACCTTTGAGTTGATTGCTGAGTTACCCCTGACCCTGGAACATATCATGAATCATGTGACCATTAGCGATGGCTGGAAACAGTCAGAGGAGGTCGCAATTCTATGCGCCCTTGATTATGAAGAAGTCGCTGAAGTTTTGATGGAGGATATGGATATTAAAGATCGCTCGTTCCTGTCCTATTTCAAACGTCGTATGGATTCGCTGGCTCAAAAACACCGCTAGGGTGGCTCATGCGCTTTGTAGATTATGTAAAGATCAACGTGGAGGCCGGACAGGGTGGTAATGGCATTGTTGCTTTTCGACGCGAAAAATTCGTACCAAAGGGAGGACCTGCCGGTGGCAATGGTGGCAATGGCGGTAGCATAATTTTTACGGTCGATGCTCAACTACACACTTTACAGGATATTCGCTATCATCGGATCTATAAGGCCAAACGAGGTGGTCACGGTGAAGGTAGTCTGCGTCATGGAAAAAAGGGGCTTGATATCATCATTAAAGTCCCGGCCGGTACTATTGTTAAAGACCGGGAAACCGGACAGGTATTGGCTGACTTGCAGGTGGATGGCGAATCCGTGGTTGCTGCTCGCGGGGGTTGGGGTGGCAGGGGGAACGCAGAGTTCAAAGCTGCAACCCATCAAGCTCCCCGGGAATGGGAAGCGGGGAAGGATGGGCAGAAAAGGGAACTTGATCTTGAACTGAAAGTGCTGGCAGACGTGGGCCTGGTAGGCTTTCCCAATGCCGGCAAATCGACTTTGCTTGCCAGGGTGAGTCGCGCAAAACCAAAAATTGCTGATTACCCGTTCACCACGTTGACACCTAACCTTGGTATCGTCAAGTCCGGTGAATACACCAGCTTTGTAATGGCGGACATACCAGGACTGATTGAGGGAGCCCACGAGGGTAAAGGACTTGGGATCCAATTCTTAAGGCACGTCGAGCGCTGCAGTATTTTAGTCTTTCTGGTAGATGCAAACGACGAAGACCCCTCAACTTCCTATCGTCTGCTTTATGAGGAGGTGGAAAAATTTAGCCCAAACCTGCTAAAACGGCGTCGAATATTAGCGATCACCAAGATGGATTCCTATGTTGGCGTTCCCAAAATCTCCCCCTTCGAGCCCATTGATATTCATCCCATTTCATCAGTGAGCGGTGAGGGGATCGATAATCTTATAGCCGTGCTGGCAAAGATCATCAGTGGCTAATTCAATATCTGATATTATCCGCATTCTGAGTATTCAGGGTGTCGGTCCCCGGAGAAGTCTGGACCTTTTTCAGAAGTTTGGATCTTTAAAAAATATATTTTCGGCAAGCTCACATCAACTGGTCGAAGTCTCCGGAGTTACTCAGAAAATAGCTCAAGCAATATTGGCACCGCTGGATGAGGACCTGTTAGTAGGACAGGTAAAGCTTCTGGAAAAATTCAAGATCGAGATAATCACTATTTGGGACCAGAACTACCCCAGACTTTTGAAACAGATCTATGATCCGCCCATCGTGCTGTTTTGTCGTGGGGATCTAGAATTACTTAACAAGCCAAGCATAGGCATGGTTGGTACGCGTACACCTACCAGCTATGGAAAAGAGATCACAGCTGAGTTTAGCGCTGACTTGGGCAACAGGGGCTATACTCTGGTGTCAGGAGCTGCCAAGGGGATCGATACAGTCGCTCATCGAGCATGCCTGCATACCAAGGGCCGGACCATCGCGGTACTGGGCAATGGAATCGATCGAGTTTACCCTGCTGAAAACCGTGAATTGTACGCTGAGATTACGGCCCATGGACTACTGATCTCTGAATTTTTAATGGGGTCCAAACCCGATGCTCCAAACTTCCCACGTCGTAACCGCATCATTTCAGGTCTTTCAGCAGGAACTGTGGTCATCGAAGCTGCTGAGCAGAGTGGGTCTTTGATCACAGCCTACTATGCCTTGGATCAAAACCGGGAAGTCTTTGCAGTCCCTGGAAATGTTAAGAGTCGACAGAGTCATGGAACGCATCATCTGATTCGGCAGGGTGCTAAACTGGTGGAAAGTGTCGCTGATATTGTGGAAGAATTGGGGGGACGCTATCGTTTGGGCATTTCTGGTGGTCAGCAGGAGCTAATTATCAGTGTTGATCCGAAGGAAGCAGAAATCCTCAAACATTTTCCTGAATATGACTCCATTCATATCGATGATCTCTCCAATGTTTCCGGTCAAACTACTTTTGCCCTGCTGGGCATTTTATTGCAGATGGAAATGGCGGGAATTGTCCAACAACTCCCGGGAAAATATTTCAAACGAAAATGAAATATCAATAATGACACCCTCGCTACAAGTCCCTCCCCTACACGATTGGCGGGATCGTCTAGTCGCAGAGGCCACAGATATACTAATTTGACGAAGTTTTAGACATTATTATTTGGACAAATAATTATCAAGGAGTCACCATGTCATTGCCACTAATCACCGATCTCATAAACTATCTGGACCAAAGTGTAACGGCCTATCACGCAGTTATCACAACTGAAAAGGAATTACAGTCCAGGGGTTTCCAGAAACTCAATGAACAAGATCAGTGGACGCTGCAACCCAACAACAAATACTATGTGATCAGGGGCGAAAGTGCCCTGTTAGCCTGGCAGATGGGGCAGGGTGATCAAGTGGGTGTCAGACTTATCGGTGCCCATACTGATTCACCGGGATTGCATTTAAAACCGAATGCCCAGTACAGCAAGGAAGGCTATATCCAACTTGGTGTGGAAGTCTATGGTGGTCCGCTTTTGGCAAGTTGGACCGATCGGGACCTTTCCCTGGCTGGCCGGGTAATCATTAATGCTGCCGGGAAGCTTAAGATCACGGCCTTTCGATCTGACAGGGTTTTGCTGCGTGTCCCTCAACTGGCTATTCACCTGAATCGTGAGGTCAATGATAAAGGTTTATTATTGAATAAGCAGAAACACATGCCGCCCATCCTGGCCCTGGACAATGGGGATGGGGAGCCCCTGGATGTAAACCTGGTGCGAAGACTTATCGCTGAGGAACTTGGTGTGGATCAGGATACTATCATCAACTGGCAGCTGGAATGCTATGATACTCAGAGTGCCCAGCTTAGTGGACTCAACAATGAATTTTTAGTTAGTGGCCGTATCGATAACCTGACCATGTGTCATGCAGCTCTCACTGCGTTAACTCAGGACGAATTTGACAGTCCGCAAACAAGTATGATCGCCCTATTCGATAATGAAGAGATCGGTAGTGCAACCCAGAATGGTGCCGCATCGGCATTTATTAGAGATATCATCCATCGGGTTATAGACACATCAGATACAAAACACGCTCTGCAAAGAGGGTTGGCCAGAAGTATTTGTATCTCCGCCGATGGCGCCCATGCCATCCACCCGAATTATGGGGAATATCATGATCCCCAGCACGCCGTCAAATTGAATCGAGGACCGGTGATCAAGGTGAATGCCAACCATCGTTATGCCACCAGCGCTCTTACTTCTGCCATATTTGAACAACTGGGTAGAGATGTGAATGTCCCCCTTCAGCACTATAGTCACAAGACCGATCTACCCTGCGGATCCACCATTGGTCCCATCACCGAAAGTGGACTGGGAATACCGGTTGTGGATGCCGGAAATGCCATGCTTTCCATGCATTCCATCCGCGAGACGGCCGGTGTGGATGATCATGAAATGATGATCAGGGTCATGCACCGGTTTTTCACAAAAGCAGATATTAATTCGGTACAGTAATGCAGCGGAAAGCCTGCTCTGGAGCCTGCATACTGGTATCGTGTTAATCATGTACTATCGCAACCAAGCCTCGCCTACCGTAGCCAAGCGCAGGTAGGTCAGGTTCTTTCTGCTGCCAACTGTGTTAAATATTCCTACCATAGGTATAGATCAATACTCTCTAAAACGGTGCTCCAGCATCAAATCACCTAATAAGCACAAATCCCACTTCCATCACCCCCAATAATTGATACATTATTTGGCTTTTTTGGAATGAAATATTGACTTATACCAAATGAACTTTAAAAGTGCATTATAAGTTCAAAATATTTTTTCGTCTTTCAATCTTCAAGGATCAGGCATAGCCAAAGCTAGGGCTCATTCTTTAAGCGTAGATAAACGGAAAAAGATGCAGGAATTAACTGCAGTTATGATGTTTAATTGGTATTAACTGGTCTTGAAGATGCGTTGTGCTTTTAGGTCCTGCAATGAAAGCGGGCCTAACTCCGTCAGATCCGGAAGGAAGCAGCGGTAAGCTTTGTGATCGTGTGCTGGAATAACCTGAGGCACGCGCATCTTCGAGACCAGATCTTAACAAATAAAAACCTGAAAGTCTCACGCCGTGCCTGATCAAGAATCAAAATATATCGTTTCTTCGCTTAAATATAGACCACAGACCTTTGAGGATGTGGTCGGGCAGGAACATGTGTCACGAACACTGCGTAATGCCTTACAGCGAAGTCGACTGGCCAATGGCTATATCTTTACCGGTCCACGCGGCGTTGGTAAAACCACCTCAGCGCGGATCCTGGCCAAAGCCATCAACTGTGAAAATCCCCCTAGTGGCAATCCCTGCAATGTTTGTAACCATTGCATTGAGATCACTGCCGGCCGTAGTCTTGATGTGTTCGAGGTGGATGGTGCCTCCACACGTGGGATCGATGCGATCCGGGAGTTGCGGGAAGTGGTCAAGTACCCACCGGCAAATTCAAATTATCGCGTCTATATTATTGATGAAGTACACATGCTCACCAAGGAAGCTTTCAATGCACTGTTGAAGACCCTGGAAGAGCCACCGCCACAGGTCTTATTCATATTTGCCACTACTGAACCTCAAAAAGTACCCCTGACCATCCTATCCAGATGCCAACGCTACGATTTCAGAATGATCGCCACTGACACCATGGTCGCCAGACTGAAAATGATTAGTGAGAACGAGGGGATCAGCATTTCTGATGATGGCTTGGCCTTGATCGCCCGAAAAGCCGCTGGCAGTCTTCGAGATTCACTCAGTCTGTTGGATCAGGTGGCCGCATTTACTGAAGATGAAGCCTCTCTGGACCTGGTGAGACGGGTGCTGGGTGTTCTGGATGTGACCATATATTTTGACCTGCTGCATCACATTGCCAGCCAGTCATCCGAAAACGTGATAACTCAGGCGAACTTACTTTTCTCCAGGGGGATCAGTATTACTGAGTTTCTCCAGGGCCTCAGCGAACATATTAGAAACCTGCTGGTGGTAAAGGTGGCTGGGATCACAGCATTCTTAGACGTTTCTGATTCAGATGCCCAGGCTTACGAAGATCAGACAAAGTATTTTGAGGAACGAGATCTGCTGAGAATGCAGAGCCTGGTCCTGGAAACACTCAGAGATCAACGCTTTGTGAGTAATCAAATAGTATCAGTGGAACTCATGCTGCTAAAATTAGCTCGCAGTACCCGGGCTCTGGAACTCGATGCACTCCTCAGTGGTAAACCAGCCCCAGTCAGAAAAATACCCAAACCAAAACCGGTTGATTTACCCGAGTCTGAAAAGCAGATCAAAACTCCTGAACCGAAAAGTGCTGCAAAGCTTGAATTGGAATCAACCCCAGCTCCGCCAGGCTCAACCCAGTCTGCGCCCACACCGGAGGTCATTACCGAGCTAGTATCTGAGACTGGAACTGACCAAGCATCCGGATCACCTGGAGCAGTTGATCAGCTACCCTTACCAGCGGCTGAACCCGTAGCAGTACCCAAATCAGGCCCAAACCCTGAACAGCCTCCAGCTGTAGAAATTCAACCTGAAGAATTGTCTGATCCGACCCCGGATGCCGATCAAGATGGATCCCGGACTGATCCTGCCAGTGACGTATCAGCTGGTGATCAAACAGAACCTGTCGCCTCATCAACTGAGGATAGCAAGGCCACCTCTGAAGACCTCTCCCTGGAAACTATCATCAGGGAGTGGGATTCGTTTGTCGATAAATTGGGCATTGTCAGTCGATCAATTGCTGCCTTTATGAGCGAGGGCACCCCCACACAATTTGAACAGGGTCGGCTCACTGTTACTTTTTCACCCGAGCAGAGATATCATATTCAGACGCTGAATAAAAGTTTAACTGCCATCCAGGAACAAGCAAGCAAGACCTATGGCACTAAAATGACTATAAAATTGATCGAGCAGAATGGTCATAAGCCAAAAGAGCGTAAAGAAGATGAGATCTTGGCCCATCCTACATCTCAGCATCTGCTGGATATATTTGATGGAGAAGTGATCGATGATTAATAGCATGTTCAGTTCCAAATTAGCCATAGATCCCGTATCTTTTCCACTTTCACTTCATCCCAAATGCTCAGGGTTTCTGAGGCGTGATGGATCTTATCGGGATTTGTGAACCAAAATAATATTCTGGATTTATGGTCCACTTTAGAACTGAACATGGTATCATCCAATTGGAAGTGACTTTGGTTACTAGTCTACTAAAAGAGAAAATAAAAATACTATTTAAATAGGAGAAAATATTGATGATGCCAAAAGGCGGAATGGGCAATCTGTTAAAACAAGCCCAGAAAATGCAAAAAGAAATGGAAAAGGCTCAGGAGGAGCTGGCATCCATGGAAGTAGAAGGGTCAGCCGGCGGTGGAATGGTGACCGTCAAAGCCAACGCTAAAATGCAGGTCCTGGCGATCAAAATTGAACCCGCTGTTCTGGAAGATGATGTCGATATGGTAGAGGATCTGATATTAGCGGCTGTAAATCAAGCGCTTACTAATGCTCAAGATGCCGCTAGCTCACGCATGAATCAGGTTACCGGTGGTATGATGGGCGGTATGGGCGGTTTGAATATTCCCGGACTTGGATGAAGATCTTACCTGATAGCCTGGATCGAATTACCCAGCAGTTCTCCCGCTTCCCGGGCATTGGGAAGAAGACTGCTCAACGCATGGCCTTCCAGCTACTGGAATGGAACCGGGAAGATGTTCAGCTTCTCGGTGAAGTCATCATTGGGAGCAATGACAAATTAAAGCATTGCTCCGTATGTAATCTCATTACAGAGGCCGATCCATGTCCAGTGTGTCTGGATACCCGCCGTGATGCTTCCATCCTTTGTGTCGTTGAGGATTCCAAAGATGTCCTGGCACTTGAAGAGACCAGCCGCTTTAATGGAAAATATCACATATTAGGCGGCGTATTATCTCCCTTGGAGGGGATCGGACCAGACCAGTTGCATATCAAGTCCTTGATGGCCCGGCTGGATGCCATCGATGAGATCATTGTTGCCATGAATCCCAGTGTGGAAGGCGAGACAACATCATTATATCTGGCCAAGCTACTCCAGGATCGTCAGATAAAGATCACGCGACTGGCAAGAGGGATTCCCACTGGTGGTGATCTGGAGTATATTGACGGCGTTACTTTAGGCAGAGCTCTAGATGATAGGCATGAATTAAAATGATCCATAATTTACCAAACATTCTGACTGTTTTTCGCATCGTTATTACCCCCCTGATCGTGTGGTTCCTTATCGGCTTTGATGGCTTTACCATTCACCTGGTGGCGGTGATCCTGTTTCTCATCGCCTCATTGACCGATCTATTTGATGGAATGCTGGCCCGCAAGCTGCAGGTGGTAAGTGAGTTCGGTAAATTTATGGACCCTCTGGCAGATAAGATCCTGGTCAACAGTACGTTTATCACCCTCAATATCATGGATATCATGCCCATTTGGATCACTGCGGTTGTGATCTTGCGCGATATGCTGGTCACATTGCTAAGGTGGGGGATGCTGTCCAATGGTGCCTCCATGAACACCAGTCAACTGGCCAAATTAAAAACTACTTTTCAGTATATTTCCATGTACGTGGGACTGGTATTCATCCTCATGGGACATTTTGAGGTTCTGGATGGTCTGGTAGCCTGGCTGGAAGAATGGTTCGTCACTGAGACTATCTTTATTTTGACCGGCCTGATCACAGCCTACACCGGTTTCCATTACCTCTGGATCAATAGGTCATTCATCTCAACACTCTTTAAGGAAACGGAATGATCCCACTGCTCCGGGCCTTTACCTCAGTAGGGTTTGTGGGACGGATCCCGGGGGCACCGGGCACTTACGGATCACTTGTCACCCTGGTGCTGGCATATTTATGGTCCACTTCAGTCACTGGGAACACTTTCTTCACCCTTGCATTGATCATCGTTCTGACTGGCCTGGGCATCCGCGCCTCATCAATTGTGGCCAATTCCATAGGTGTTGAGGATCCCGGTGAGATCGTGATTGATGAACTGGTCGGCCAATGGATCGCCCTCCTGGCTATTCCTCATTTTTGGGGATATTGGTTGGCCGCTTTCATTCTATTTCGAATATTTGATATTTGGAAACCCTGGATCATTGACCGGGTGCAGCACTTGCCAGGCGGCTGGGGGATCATGCTGGATGATGTTCTGGCCGGTTTGTTAACCCTGCTCTTAATTCAGGGAACGGCAGCTATTTTATGAGCCAAATACAAGCTATCACCATATCCATTGGAGATGAGCTCCTCTCTGGGAAAACCATTGACTCTAATAACGCTTTTCTCTCGCAACAACTGAATCTGATCGGAATCCCGGTAGTGAAAAAACTCATCGTCGGGGATGTTAAACAAGACATCATCGATGCCCTTGATTGG